>JASLVI010000180.1 GCA_030741455.1 Candidatus Poseidoniaceae archaeon
TTTAGGTACAACGGTTTCTTCAAGAGCATACAAATCCCATCCTGCGGCTTGTGCACTCCCTTGTGTGGGAAGTTGAGCATCTGCATCCAGTTTGGCAAATTTCACATGAATCTCGTTTCGCATGGTTTTGCCTTGGCTCGGTGGTTCATGGAGTCTTTGATGAGATTCCACTGGAAATCAGGGTAGAATCCGGCAAGAAAATATCACAAATTAATTTTGAAAAATCGGTACTTATAGAAATCGGTCCTTTTCTCCAGTTTATTGGAGCAGTCCCACGTTCACATGTCCTTCAAAAACACGCATTTATCTTCCTTGACTATGCACATATTTATGTGCCATCTCGGACGGAGGACAAACTCCAGCGCGTTGGTGGAAGGTGACAATATGGTAATCGAGCATAACCGAAACGATGACGGAATTGAGATTGATTTATCACATGAACACATTGAGCCAATGCTTCAAGAAAATCTTGATCGCTTCGTCCTGTTCCCTATTGAGCAAGATGAGGTATGGGCCATGTACAAACAACATGCAGCATCATTCTGGACTGCTGAGGAGATTGACCTTGCTGAGGACATGAAAGATTGGGAACAACTCAACAAGGATGAGCAACATTTCCTCAAGCACGTTCTTGCATTCTTTGCTGCAAGTGACGGTATTGTCAACGAAAATCTTGTTGTAAACTTCGCAAATGAAGTATGCTGGGCTGAAGCACGAGCGTTTTACGGATTCCAAATTATGATGGAGAACATTCACGCAGAAACATATTCTCTACTTATTGATACGTACATCAAGGATTCAAACGAGAAGAATCACCTCTTCAAAGCTCTCGAAACAGTTCCATCAGTAAAGCGAAAGGGTGACTGGGCAATGCGCTGGCTTTCTCGAAAGCGTGGTTCCTTTGCTGAGCGATTGGTTGCCTTTGCGGCTGTTGAAGGAATTTTCTTCTCTGGTTCATTCTGTGCAATCTTCTGGCTCAAGAAGCGTGGTTTGATGCCAGGACTGACCTTTTCCAATGAGTTGATCAGTCGAGACGAAGGCCTACATTGTGACTTTGCTTGCTTATTGCACAGCAAACTTGAGCGCCCAACTCCTGAGAACATTATTCATCGTATTATCGCTGAAGCGGTTGAAATCGAGATTGAATTTGTTACGAGTGCTCTTCCAGTCAATCTTATTGGAATGAATGAGGAATTGATGAAACAATACATTCAATTCGTTGCCGACCGACTTTTGATTTCTCTTGGTGCTTCCAAGTTATACGATGTCAGCAACCCATTCCCATGGATGGAGATGATCTCCATGCAAGGCAAGACCAACTTCTTTGAAAAGCGAGTTGGCGAATACCAGAAGTCCGGTGTCATGGACGGCGCTTCCCTCGGAAGTGTCCAACAGCGGTTTTCTATGGACGAAGACTTTTGAACCGACCGCGAACAAAGGAAGATACGCACGCACCGAAACAAGCAGGAGATGAGGCAAAATGACCATGCAAGTTGTAAACAGAAAAGGCGAGAGAGAGGACGTACGGTTTGATGCAATTTTGGACAAACTACGACGTTTGGCTGAAGGACTTGATCCGAACTGGGTCGATCCTGCAAAACTCACAAAATTGACCATTGAAGGACTCTACGATGGTGTAACCACTCGCGAACTTGATCAACTTGCTGCTGAAACCGCTGCCTCATTGGTTTCGCATCACCCTGATTACAGTAAGCTCGCTGCTCGAATTTGTGTCGATGATTTGCACCGTTCTACAAAGGATGTCTTCACCGATGTCATTACTGATTTGCGAGAATACATCGATCCTGAATCGAAGAAACATGCTCCTTTGATTTCTGAAGAAGTCTATGACATCATCATGGCGAACGCTGAGGTTCTGAACAACCACATTGATTATACTCGAGATTTCAATTACGATTATTTTGGTTTCAAGACCCTTGAGCGCTCCTATCTTCTCCGACTCGATGGAGAGGTTGCAGAGCGACCTCAACACATGCTCATGCGTGTTGCAGTGGGTATTCACCATGGCGATATCGAAAAGGCGCTACAAACCTATGACTTGATGTCAAACGGTTACTTTACCCACGCAACACCGACCCTCTTCAACTCTGGAACACCGATGCCTCAGATGTCATCGTGTTTCCTGTTGACAATGCAAGACGATTCTCTTCACGGAATCTATGACACACTCAAACAGTGTGCACTGATCTCAAAGTCTGCTGGTGGAATTGGTTTGTCC
>JASLVI010000181.1 GCA_030741455.1 Candidatus Poseidoniaceae archaeon
AATGGCTGTAAGTGGAACAGCGCCCAATTCAAGTCCACCAACAAAATCTGGGTTAAGATCGTCCAATCGATGATTAAACAATCGTGCGAGAAGTTTGGACGATTCTGTATGCATCATCACGGGTTTCATATCGAAAAACCAGCGTGAGTGACGTCCGGATGCGAGTGTAAACGCATCATCGGAGCCACCATCGAGGAAGGCAAGTTCACGAACCATTTCCACCAATCGATTCCATTCAGGAAGTGCTTTCAACGATTCATGAACGCTCATGCACCAATGGTGAGGCTCGCGATGAATGAATGTTGGGTTCAAAAACACGATACGGGTTCGCCGATTGCATCATAAAGTCTCGACATTAACGTGCAAACAGGGGTCGTGTTGTATGTCATCGGAAACATCGACCAATGAACTCAACCCGCTGCTGGGTATCGATATTCCTCGTCTCGAAAAGGAGATGGAACGCTATCAGCAACTTCTTGATGAACATGCAGATCATGCATACAGGATTGCTGAAGAGGCTCGAAAACTTGGTCTCGATCCAAAACCCTTCGTCGAAATCCCAAGAGCGAACGATCTCGCTGGACGAACCGAAAAACTCCTCATCGAACATCTAGAATCGTATCCAGTTGCTGATGATATTCGGGTCTTGCTCGCTGAACATGACCGTGAAACAACCTCGATTATGATGGCCCAACGTGTTGCCAAAGGATTCCGCGAAAAAGGATACGACATGGTGAAATCCATCGATGTTGGACTTCGCGTTGGCCTTGCCATTCTCACCGAAGCTGTTCTTGTTGCACCGCTGGAAGGTATTAGTGAGGTCCGATTGCTCAGCAATGTTGATGGCTCTCAATTCGTCTCAGTTCACTTCGCAGGCCCGATTCGAGCTGCTGGCGGTACAGCTCAAGCACTCGCAGTCTTGATCGCCGACATGATTCGACGCGAATTGAAGGTCGGACCTTACATGCCCAGTGACGGGGAAGTCGAGCGCGTAAAGGAAGAATTCGGCCTATATCGAGGTAACCTCCAGTATCGTCCTTCCCCAGCAGAGATTGAAGAAATTGTGCGTGCTTGTCCAATTATGATCAATGGTGAATCGACAGAATCGATCGAATGTGCTGGATATGGTCGTGTTCGTAACATCGATGAAGCGCGAATTCGCGGTGGTGTCCTACTCGTCATTGGAGAAGGAATGTGTCTCAAAGCCCCAAAAATTCAGAAGCATACCGAGCGACTGAAGGTACCTGGTTGGGATTTCATCTCGAAATTCGCCTCCAAAGGAAAGGAAGACAAAGGTGGTTCAAATGAGGATGCGTTCAAGAGTCGTCGAGTGACTCCAATTGACAAATTCATGGCGGACATCATTGCAGGACGTCCCATCTTTGGTGGCCCGCAGCAACCAGGCGGTTTCCGTTTGCGGTATGGGCGGGGCCGTCCATCGGGACTTGCTGCAGCATCACTCAATCCCGCTTCGATGTTGGTACTCGATGATTTCATCACAATTGGAACACAAATGAAGATTGAACGGCCTGGAAAGGCATGTGCAGTAACGCCAAGCGCTGATTCAGAAGGGCCATGGGTGGTTCTTTCTTCAGGGCAGTTTTTACGCATCGATGAGAGCGAGAAACTACGAAAAATACGCCCTGATATTCGCTCCATTTGGGACAATGGCGAGATTGTCATTGGGTACGGAGAGTTCATGGAGAACAACAAGAAACTCGTCCCTGCTGGTTATACCAGTGATTGGTGGGCAAGCGATCTCATCGATGCGCTGCAAACACAAGAAGACGTGGATGCGTTCGCAAAAATTTGCAAGAATCTTGAACCCCATCCAGATGGTATTCCTGGTGCGAAAGAGGCTGATGATGCGTACGCTCACTTCCATGTCCGTCGCCGCTGGCATCGCTATCTCTCGAAATTGACCCTTGATTTTGAACAAGCCTTCGCTGTTGCAGAACGGTGGCGAACAGCACTACCAACACCTCACAACCCATGGTTCCTTGATTTACCAATCGAATGGGTTCCAGCGTTCTTGGATGTCTTGAAGGGTGGCTTGGTTGAACCGCCAATTCAACGCTCAGTTGATGTTGAACATCCCTTCCATGAATCCACATGGCTTCGGTTCAAGGGTGCTGCAAAAGGTTGGGATGCAAAAGCCATGGACAAATTGCAACCCGAACAAATACCTCCATTGAGCGAGATTGAAGCGATTGGTGTTGATGCTCAGCCAGAA
>JASLVI010000182.1 GCA_030741455.1 Candidatus Poseidoniaceae archaeon
CCAAACAAGAAGAAAAATCGCATTGACCATCATTCCAAACGGAACAATCGACATCGATTGTGCGAACTCGGTTTCACTCGAAATACTGTACATGCCTAAGGCTGCTGGAACGATGGTGGTTGGAATGGTCGCTAGAACGCCTCCTGTTCGGCCTCCAAACCGTTCAATGGCAATCGTGACCAACGTTGCTACGATTCCTGCGAACAAAGCTGAGAGAAGAATCGAGGTTTGCAACATATTCATTCAAACGGATCAATGTGGACGATTTGTTCAATATCGATTCGTGAATAACCACGCTCTCGGGCATTATCGGCTGCTTTCATCAGCATTCGACGAATCCATCCAAATGCCATCAATGCACTCAATCGGTTGACTGAATCGATGAAATACATCGGATCTCGGCCAAGATTGGCGTGCTTACGGATATCGGATTCAAGTTCTGAAACCATATCCCCATAGGTAAAGAGAAGGTCTTCTGCAGCTTCATCTGTGATTGACATTTTCGCATGCGACCTTGACATCGATTTGACATGTGTGATGGTGATGATTCCTCCTCCTTGAACTTCGATGCCTTCCTCTTCATGTTGCTCCTCTGCCCCTTCCTCGGAGTTTGTCGTCCCCTTTCCAATTGAATGGAGAGCGATTTCAAGATGCCTGGGCTTAATCGTAGATACTCGATCTCGACTTGCTGCTTCCTCACAATGCCGTATTAAGCGAGATAGGAATTTCTCAAGGTGCTCAATGCCGCCTTGAACGGCAGCAGAACCAACCGATTCGACATGTTCGATTCGATCGATCATAAGTTCACGTGTTCGATTGTAATTCAATCGAGTCCGCTGAGCATCGTCAAGTGTTTTTCGTTCCGCATCGTTGTCAAGTGTTGCGGCTTCCATCATCGGCACAAGACGGTCCAATTCCTCACAAACCAGATCGACAAGGGAGCCCTTGACAGCGCCTGCAATTCGCATCGATGTATAGGTTGAAGCAACGGAACCGATGTGGCTAGGGGCGTATGGCTTTGCGGGCATAAGGCACGCTCGCATTCCACCTCTTTGAACACACCGAGATGGTTTCTTGCTACCATTCCGTGAGCCACGGCCATGCGCCATCCGCAGTTACAGGTCGCATACCTTCTTCATCTCGAATCCACGTATCTTCAGAGCCTATGCTTCCTTCAGCATAGACCAATTTTGGTTCAATGGCCATCGTTCCACCAACTGGAAGTGGACGATTGAAGCCTGCCGCTACAACCGGTGATTCATCGAGTTGCAAGCCGACGGAATGGCCGAGGAATTTCGATTGATCAGGTTTCATCCCCATCAAGTGCTCTTCGTGACCAAGTTCATGCGCGAGGGATTGACCTTCAAGCCAAGCATCACTGCATAAGCCACCTTCATCGAGTACGCCTACGACGGTATCTTTGACAGCGATCATGTCCTCAAGTCGCTGATGCCAATCTTGTGAAAGTGAACCGAGCGAGAACATCCGAGTCATGTCGACAACGTAACCACGATGGACGTGAACAAGGTCAACAAGTACAGGTTCATGTGGTTTAATTTTGTTAAATCCTGAACCCATGCCAGCGAGCGGATGAGGTCCAGAACCACCTACTGCGGAATCAAAGAATGAAGGGACGCCTCCAGCACGACCCGAGACGATGACGCCTCGATTGCATTCCAAAGGAAAACGTCGCATCTGTACTTGGCCACCAAATCCTTCACTACGACTAATCGCTTCAGCAGCGGCAACAAGATCAAGTTCGGATACGCCTTCAGCTCCTAGTTGAGAAACAGCCTCAAACATTCGATATTGAACTTCAGCTCCGTAAGCCATTTGCTCTTGTTCCCAAGGCGACTTGACTTCTCTCAATCGATGAATGATTCCAGTTACATCCTTGCACTCTCCGAGAGATGAAAGTGCAGAAGAGAACCGTTCTACAAAGGAGGAGGGCAATTCTCCAAACTGCAATCCAGGAGCGCCCGTAGCCCCTCTTGCTTTGAGTACATCAGCAAATTCACGAAGTCGAGGGAACGGTTCAAGTTGGAACGGAGCATTATCGCCACCTGCCTCAAAACGTGCTCGTTTGAGGGAGCGTCGAACGAAGAATACAGGCCCATCACCATCTGTACCATCCGCAGGAACGAAGAGCGATCCGTCCTGTCGACCGCCAGCGAAATAATACAAATCAACAGGATGTTGAATCAATGCACCTGGAAGTGCAGCAACTCGTAG
>JASLVI010000183.1 GCA_030741455.1 Candidatus Poseidoniaceae archaeon
GTTCGCTATTCGCAAGCAAGGAAGGAAATCATCGCTTTAGATCAAGAGCAACCGCTTGCCCAACCAAACCAAGACGACTCGGAATGAAAATAGAGCGGAGAAATAGCATCTTTGTTCCACACATCATGCGTTATACTCTTAACGGGCGGCAGCGACGTATTACGTGATGGGTGCGAACGCGCTGAACCGTAGTCTCCAACAAAAGGCCGCCATCATGGTCTTCCTCATGATGCTGATGCTTGTTCCATTAACGTCAGTCGCAACTGCTGCTGATACGAATCCAGATAATTTGCAGGCGCAACACATCGCCGCTGTTTTCGATCCTGTTTCTGAAACAACGACCGTTACATGGCAAAATATTGACACTTACAACACAAATGTCCCGTTCTATCATTCTGCAACGTACATTGTTCATCGGCATTCTGAACCGATAACACTCTCGAACATTGATGTTGCACAAGTCGTCGACTCGGTTGTTGCATGTCAAGCCAACATTTACGTTCAATATGCAAATTGTTTGAGTTCAGCAGGCGGAGGCCAACATCCAGGGCACAGCGTTGACTATCTCGTCGATGCAGGCACGAACGACACATTCTACTACGCTGTGACCATTGAATGGGATGATGATGGAACAACTGTAACGCACCAAGAATTGGATCCAGATGTTTCATCACTTACCATCGGTGTCGAAGAAGTGACTTCGCCGATTGAAACGCCGTTGTACTTCCAAGCATCGTATTCACTCGCAGATAGTGAAACAACGCTTACGTGGATTAACTATTATTCTCCATTATTGCCGAATACAAACGAACCCCTTCCTAACACAACCATTCTCATTTGGCGGTCGACCTCTGAAATATCTCGCAGTAACGGAGGCTTGGTCTACCAAGGACTCACAGTCGCTACGCTGATTGCGAACATCAGCTCAGACATGGAGTCGTATGTTCACGTTGTGCCACCAAACACGAACGAAGAAGCATATTATGCAATCACCTATTTCATTCCAAACAAAACTGGACCTGGCGAAGATTTTGTTGACTTGCGATTTTTGTCAAACAACGCACTTGACCAACCAATCTTGGAGGACAACCGCCCTCCAAATCACGTGAGTGTTTTCTCTGTTGCGACAACATCGGAAAGTGACGGCACTGGTGAAACTGTAGCAACATGGTACGGCGTTCCCGGAGAGACCGGTGAGCGATACGATCTCTACGTTTCTGGAACACCATTTACATCGATTTACAATACGGGTGTAACGCTCCTTGGTTCTGTGTATGAGGATCAGCCACTTGAGGATTCAAACAGCCCATACACATACCAACGTTCACTTCCTATCGGAACGCTAGGATGGGCCTATTACTGTGTTGTAACCGTGGATGCCATTGGATTGTTCGATGCTTCAACAAGTGGAACATCCTGTGATTCTGTGGAGGAAGATGCCTTTAGCAACTGGGAGAAGGAACCGACCAATGTGCATGCTGAATTTATCGGTGACCGAACCATTCGTGTGACATGGAACGATCAACTAGGGGTCGAGGGAGAGCGCTACCACATCTATTCAAGCAACGGTGTCCCAACCAACACCCAACAGTTTGCTACACAAACAACGTATCATGGATTTGTCAATGACAATACCGAGGTCTTTGACATCGTCATCGGGCCTGAAATCGTTTCAGAATCAGGCGCAGTGCTCAATTGGTACATTTATGTCACAAGTGAAGCTCAGTACATTCATGCCAACGGTTCTTACGAATACTTGGGCCTGAATCAGAATTCCTTCGGGCCTGTTGAAATCGATATCACGCCTCCACTAAGAACCTCAATTGTGAACGATGAGAGCCGCGGTGATCTCGGAATTGTTGCTATGGAATGGGGCAATCTGCAAGAGTTGGGTGAAACATACCAGATTTGGCGTCATACTGGAAGCCCGTTTACGGAATCGTCCATTAGTTCAAGCAATGATGATGGTTGGGAACTTGTACTTGATGAAATTCAAGCAGGTCTTGATACATCGGCGACCATCATCCGGAACGTTCCAATCCAAGATGACTCTGAACAAGATGCATACTATGCAATCACGGTTTGCGATCAGTTCAACAATTGCAATCTGGAAATTCTTGAAGGGATGACAGGTAATTCTCGTTTGGTTCGTGAAGATGCGCAAGCTCCAACAGTTCAAATGGAGTTGACCGATGAGGAGGGTGTCCCATACACCAGCCCTT
>JASLVI010000184.1 GCA_030741455.1 Candidatus Poseidoniaceae archaeon
ATGCATGGCGGCGTTCCCCGTGGATTCACTATGGTTGCTTTTACAGAAACAGGTTCTGGTGCTGAATTGTTTTCTAAACAATTCATCTCACCTGCTGAAGAATCCGAAAATACGTTGTATGTCTCGACCAACGAAGCACAGCCTGAAATCGTTCGCGTGTTCAACAAGTATGGGTGGCCACTGGACGTCAACGTACGAACGATTGGTGAAGAATACAATGCAAACGTTCTCGAGAAAGAACTGCTTGCAAGCCGATATCGATTAGAAGGCTTCCGTCTGGAAGATATCCAACGTCTTGCTCAAACACGATTTGTGGAAGATTCAACACAGGATTACCTGACCGAAGTGACCAATGAAATCATGGCCCTTGGCCCCTACTTCCGAGCAGGAATTGACAGTCTTGATTTCTTCTTACAACGAGATGATCCAGGCCGTGTTGTTGCGATGATTCGAATGCTTCAAGCACATACGCAAATGTATCGTGGTTTGCTGTTGATCACGGTCTCTGTCAATGGGTTGCCGGCTTCAGTTCGCCAGGAACTGTCCAGCATTGCCGACATGGTTCTCACCTTTGGTGTACGGACCATCGGTTCAGATTTCGAAACATCGATGATCGTCTCAAAATTCAGAAACGCTCCTGAGAATCTCAAGATGCTCGTCTTCCGTGTAACGCCTGAAGAAGGAATTACGCCAGAAACCGTCGAACGTATCGCTTGATGGTCCTCGTGGTCAAAGCGACACCTCCAAAGAGGGCGGAGGGTGCGGGTTGAACATGTCCAAGCGAGCAGCGACCGGTGGATACGACCCGTCGGGGATTGACCTTGATGCATGGACTGAATTGGAAGAACAACTTGAGGCAACCATTCCAAATTATGACCGTGTCAATCGATTGATGACGTTTGGACAGGACAAACGATGGCGTAGAAACGTTCGCAATCATGCATCCAAAGGAATGAAAGTTCTCGAGGTAGGATGTGGTCCTGGAAGTTTTGCAGAAGATCTTGTTGATCTCGATGTGACCTGTCTTGATCCATCAGAAGCAATGCTCAAAGTAGCAAAGAAACGGGTTGATGAAGCTCGTGCATTACGCGGAGAGGCTCCAGCAGCGTATGTTCAAGCACTTGCTGAGGACATTCCGCTGGATGACAATACGTTCGACATGGTCTTCTGTTTGTTTTCCTTCCGAGATTTTCAGGACAAAAAGAAAGGACTTGAAGAGATCTTTCGTGTCTTGAAACCTGGTGGTCAACTCGTTATCTGTGATGCAGGAAAAGCAAACTATCTACATGGTTTAACTGGAAGAATTTGGATGAGTACGGTTGTCCAATGGATGGCTCGTTGGGTCACGAAAACCAAAGATCACCCTTGGAAAGGGTTGGCTCGTTCGTACACGCATTACGGTACCAACAAATACTACAGGAACATGATGAAAGAAGTAGGTTTTCAGGAAGTTTCTGGTCGGCTTCTGTATCCGTTCATGATGTCAAGCCGGTTCCGAGGACGAAAACCACAGTAGGGCGCATCATTTGAATGAACTGAGGACTCCATTAGCCTCATAAACCCCCTCTCAGTCGGATTTTTTGTAGTGGTTGTCATGGGAATGGAAAAGGTCCTTCAAAGCATCAAGAAAGCAGAGCAGTCTGCTGAACAAACACTCTCCGATGCTCAAACCGAGTCGAGCCGAATTCTCAGCGATGCTCGCCGTGATGCTGCTGACCTTGTTGCGAAAGCAACCGAAGAAGCGCAGGCATCCATTCAATCAACACTCGATGCAGCAAAGGATGCTGCTATGAAGGATGTCAAATCCGTTCAAAAGAAAGGCGCCAAAGACGTTGAATCCGTTCAATCTGGAGCCGAGTCCAAGCAAGATGCTGCAGTTGCACTCATCGTCGATAAACTACTGAATCAATGAGGTGATAGCATGTTCTCGACGGTCCCAATGTCTCGAATGACGTTAGCAGCACCTGTTGACGCCATGGCAGACATCGTCCGTGCTTGCTCCGATCTTGGGTGCGTCCACATCGAAGATTACACGCAATTCGAGGAAGGCATTGGTGTTGGCCATGCTATTACAGGCGAAGATGCGGACAAGGTCAGTGCATTACTCCTCAAAGTCCGTGCCGTCCGCAGCAATATCTCCGTTTTCAATTCAAAAGGAGCAGTATCGGCCTCTACGGCAAAATCTGTTGCTGAGAAACTCGAAGCTGAAGTT
>JASLVI010000185.1 GCA_030741455.1 Candidatus Poseidoniaceae archaeon
GGAGAGTGAGGATGTATTGGTTCCAAGAATGGCGTGTTTTGGAGCCATTTCATCGAGTTGAGCGAAGACCTTGGCCTTGAGTTCAGGGATTTCAGGAACAGCTTCGATGACGAGATCGACATCATGGACTGCAGCCTTCATGTCTGCTTCTGCTCGGAGATTCTTAGCCCATGCTTCCTTTTGCTCTGCAGTGGTTTTTCCTCGAGCAATACCCTTGTCCCAGAATGCATCAATACGTTGCATACCTCGTTCAAGTCCTTCAGGAAATGCATCGTAAAGGGCTGTTGTCCAACCTGCTTGCGCACAGACTTGGGCAATACCTGCGCCCATGGTTCCTGCACCGATAACCGCTACACGTTCAATCGCCATGGTTCGTTCCAGTGGCTTTGGCTTCATCATGCTTATCGCTCTGAGCGATGGCTACACCACCGACAATGAGGGCGAATGCAACGAGGAGAGAAAAGCCGAGTTTCTCACCGATGAGGACGACGCCACCAAGGATTCCGAACGGTGGTACGAGGTAGACATACAAAGCTGATTTCGCTGCTCCAATGGTACGGATCCCTTCTGCAAACCAAACATAGGCGATAACTGTTGAAAAGACGGCAAGGAAGACGATACCAGCGATGATATCCCACTCGAATTGGGGCCATCCCTGATCAACAATTTCGTAGCCTGCCCATGGGGTGAGGATGAAGAGGCCAACGACAGAAGCCCACACTGTGAGTTCCAATGGAGAGAGTGGTTGTGTTGAATCTGAGGCCGTCGTCGTCATGGCTTTCTTCATAAAAATGGTTGAAGATGCCCATGCTCCTGCTGAGAGGATGATGAGTATGTTTCCAAGAATGCGTTCATCGACAGGAATGTCGATATTTGGTGAGTAAACGAAGAGAATAGCTACACCAGAGAGGGCAATGATGAGTCCAGCACCGAGCCGTTTGGTCATCTTCTCGCCGAGGAATGGAATGGCGAGAAGTGCTGTAATGATTGGATTGAAGGTGATCATGAGCGATGCATCACCTGCTGCAGTGTAGCGCATTCCATACATGAAGAAGGCCTGATAGAGAAACGTCGAGAAGAAACCGATGTAGAACAAACGCTTCCATTCTTCTTTGGTTGGAATTCGGAATTTTCCTGTCATCCTGAGCCACACAAGAAACATCGCAACAGCGATGATGTAGCGAATCCATGCTGCAGTGATTGGTGGAAAATCAGTAGCAACAACGCGTCCAGCCGTCCAACCGAGTCCCCAAATGATAGCAACAATGAGCAATCGTGTATGCAACCAAAACAGGTTCATTCAAATCGCTCCAAGCCTAGCTGGAGGATTCGGGCTCGTGGAAGACCGATCTCCGGCAGGCCATGGGCAGGGGCATACTGTTTGAGTCCTTCTAAGCGTTGAACGTACAATCCATAAGATGCGATATCGTTACGATCGAATGGCGTTGGCACACCCATCTGCGTCAGAGCTTCGCATGCTTTCTGTGAGTAAATTGGATAGACGTTGGTCGAGAAGTGCATCCATTGAGATAGGCGAACGGTATCGACGTTGTCCAATGAAAGAATGTGTTCCAGAAGATTGACTTTCGGATAGGCAATGGTCCGTAGTGCCATCAAGACTTCGTTCTCAAGATCATCGTTCCAAACCAATGGTGTGTTGTTTGCCCAACCATCAGCGATGTTGAGATGGTCGAGTGATCGCTCTGCTTCAACAGCAAACAGGGCATCAACGTATGGCTTGTCTTCGAATGCATCTTCGACAAGTCCAGGTAACTCGTCGTAGAATCGTTCTACAGTGTCGGCATGAATGCCGAACAATTCGACAGGGATCATCTCAATCCCACTCAAGCGGTTGCGCCGATTCCAGATTCGAGTTGACGAGTGGTGAGTGGCTTGTTTTGAATCCATTCAAGTTTGAAGTACTCCTTGAGTGCTTCTTCGTCTTCAGCGGTTGGTAGAATCGTGCGGATGTATGCGTTCCAATCATCGTCGCTACCTTCGAACTTCTCGCCGTGAACGGTGTAGCGCATTCCCTTGCAGTCGCCAATGTCTCGGTTGAAGTTCTCGTGAGCGACGTAGAATGGGGTAGCACCTTCTTCTTGGTAACCGTTGAGTTTCTCGACTTCTCGGACGATTTCGTCGTGGTAGTGGCCTCGAGCTTCTTGGTTGAGGACTTCCTTATCGACGTCCATTTCGGCATCTT
>JASLVI010000186.1 GCA_030741455.1 Candidatus Poseidoniaceae archaeon
GCAATAGGTTGGGTCGTCGTACAATTCTTGTGAAAGTGATAAATCGTTGATTTCAGGTTTTGAATCGAGTGCTCCGAACTGCAACGTTTGCATCGTCATAGATTCAGCATCGTAGATAAGTAGGCGTCCAACGAGGCTTGAGCCCATGCCGATAATGTGTTTGATGACTTCAGTCGCTTGAAGACTCCCTACAACACCTGGGAGCACACCAAAGACGCCCGCTTGCGCACAGTTTTGCAGGGCTGATGCGGGTGGTGCTTCTGGAAACAAATCGCGATAGCGTCGATTCTCTTTGGATGAAAAGAACGAGACTTGCCCCTCAAATCGATGAATCGATCCATAGACCCATGGAATTGATAACAAGTGACACGCATCATCAATGAGATATCGAGTTGGGATGTTATCTGTTCCATCAACAACAATGTCCCATCCGGTGAACGTCTCAAGAGCTTTTTCTGGAGTAAGCCGTTGGTTATGTTCGATGATTGTTAGATTCGGGTCAAGTGCAAGAAGTTGTTCTTTTGCAGAATCAACTTTCAATCGCCCAACATCTTCCGTACGATGAAGAACTTGACGTTGGAGATTGGAAATATCGACACGATCATCATCGATGATTCCGATGGTTCCGATGCCTGCGGCCGCAAGATAGAGTAGCACTGGACTTCCTAAGCCTCCTGCTCCGACAACCAACACCTTTGCATTGGACAACTTCTCTTGTCCTACAATTCCAACCTGTGGAAGGACAAGATGACGGGCATGCCGTTCCATATCGACCATACCAAGGCGTATCGATGCCCTGTCAAATAGACATCGTTGCTCAATGAACGTTTTCTTCAAGCCACTTTTCAGCATCCATGGCTGCTTGGCAACCCATTCCAGCAGCCGTAATAGCTTGCTTGTATCGCGTATCGACAACATCGCCAGCAGCAAAGACTCCATCGACCGAGGTCATGGTATGATGCTTGTGAATGATGTAGCCATTCTCATCGGTTTCGACTTGACCACCGAGGAAACTTGTAATCGGTTTGTGACCAATTGCGATAAATGCACCCGTAGCAGCAATTTCTTCGGTCGAACCATCGCGTGGATCTTCAAGAACGGCTCCAGTAAGCCCTTTTTCATCGCTGAGCCAAGACTTGACTTGACGGAACGTTTTGATCTCAATCTTTGGATGGTTTGCTGCTCGTTCGTACATGATGGTCGAAGCACGGAACACATCACGTCGATGAACAAGTGTCACCTTTGAAGCAAAGCGCGTGAGGAATGTTGCTTCTTCGCATGCTGAATCGCCACCACCAATGACGAGAACTTCTTCTTCTCGGAAGAATGCCCCATCACACGTTGCACAGGTGGAAATGCCTCGACCTTTTTGTTCAGCTTCTCCAGGTGCATCCAACCAAATCGATTCTGCACCAGTACAAACAATGAGTGAATGTGCAAAGAAATCCTCACCTTCAACGGTGACCTTGAATGGGCGAGAAGTTGTATCAACACTCTCGACGTTCTTATCTTCAACCTTCAAACCAAAACGCTCCGCTTGTTCACGAAGTTGCATCATCATTTCAGGACCGCCAATCCCTTCAGGATAGCCGGGAAAATTCTCGATATCGCTTGTCAACATCAACTGTCCACCCGACATATATCCAGCGAACATAAGCGGCTCCAGCATCGCTCGAGCAGTGTACAAACCAGCAGTATATCCAGCAGGCCCCGAACCGATAATGATGACATTGTGAACATCCGACATTTGACTCACTCTTCTACCAACACCCCGACGGACTTGAACATTATCCCTCTCGTTTCTCAGAAAAATTCGATTCGTATAGTTATCAAATCAAATACCTATGTCTGCAAAACAAGACATGTCGCACTGTAATTTCGAAACAGCCATGGAAACTGTCGAGGGAAGAACATCCATTCTTTTGGTTTGTAAAATGGCATGAAGATTCGGGCAACATTCTTGACCAATTCAACCGGTTTTCGATGATCGTTGCTCGTAATGATTGCGCCTTCAATCAAGGTTGCTTTGGAGAAGTATTCTGCAAATTCTTCGACGTTTGGACGAAACATCGTGTCGATTGGATCGGGATGATAGGGGAATTTGTACGGCCCTGAAATGAACAAGTAACCGTTCTTTGGAATGATTTGTTGCAAGGATTCACAGATACGTTCAACGCTTTCTGTAG
>JASLVI010000187.1 GCA_030741455.1 Candidatus Poseidoniaceae archaeon
AAATCAGTGGATGTGTGCCCTGAAAGTACGACGCGCTCTCCACCATACAGGGATTCTGTAAGCACCGTTATGTGGGCACTTGGCGGCGCGTTTTCGACAACGATGGAAGACGTGGATACTACGGAACTTTCACCATCACTGGCAACCACTTCAACACTCCATTCCTGACCTGGCCCAAGATAGGAAGAAGGTACAATGGTTGAATCATCAAGCGATCCTTCTCGAAATCCATTTCGGAACCAAGTAATCGATGAGATTTGGGTTAAATCTCCATCGAGGTCGGTCATGATCGCTTCAAGGGAGAGATCGTCTTGGGATGTAACGCCTTCATCCAGTACGACTGAAAGTTGAGGTCCTGTATTGATGATCGATACTGAAACCGTTTCACTCTGAGAACTCACCTCTTCACCATCATCAGCCTGCAGAACAGCAGTCCATGTATCGCCCTTTGTTGTCGCAGAGAATGGTAGCGTTGCAAGATTGTTGTACTCTGGTTGCACAGTTCCCTCGAGGTACCAAACGATGATTGCTGTGAGCATATCACCATCAGCATCGCTCATGGAAGCATTGACTGTGATATCTTGATCGGTCGACGCTTCTGTAGCGCTTATTGAAACGGAGTCAAGTTGCGGCCGTGTGTTCAAAATCTGAATTGTTGAAGAGGTGGTCCACGCTGACCAATCTGTTCCATCGTTGACTCGAATTTCGACAGACCAAATGTCGTGTTTGCTCGTAACAGATGCATCGAGCATCGATGAGGAAAATGTTGTCAATAATCCGTTCTTCAACCAACGGTATTCTGTTTGAACAATGGCATCCATATCTGCATCTGAAGACGTCGATGAGGCGGTGAGTGAATTGGATGTTGTCGGAGCCGATGGAGAAATTGTGATGCTGTCAACTGTTGGGGCTGTATTTGACGTTTCATCGCTAATGGAAATTGAACTTGAACGGACCCAAGAAGAGTAGTCTTCTCCATCGTATGCTCGGATTTCAACCTCCCATGTGTCTTCACCTCGTGTAGCATAGGACGGGACGATGGTGAGATTAGCCAATCCATGTTGCAACGAACCATCGAGATACCAACGATACTCGTAGGACAATGTATCACCATCATTGTCATTTGATCCAGTTATTGATGCGGAAAGGTCATCAGCGTTGGTTGGAGCAGATGGTGACAAAACCGTTGAGAAGATGGTTGGAGGTGCATTGAATACTGTAACGATGTTGGACTGGGTTTCAGTTCCAATATCTTCACCATCGGATGGCGTAACCTTTGCCCACCAGTCATCGTTCTTGGTCGTGTGGGTTTTCGAAATTGTCAACTGATCGTTAAACTGCGTTTGATGACCTCCATTCTTGAACCAATGAATGGATGTACCTGTTTCCAAATCTCCATCTTGATCAGAATATGTATATGCGAGCGTCAGATCATCAAGGGATGTTGCCATCGATGGCGTAATTTGAACATTGGAAACCGAAGGCGGGTTATTTGTAACAACCACTGTTTCAGTAATGGTCAAACTTGTCGTTGACCAAGCGTCGCCGTTGTTCCCATATGCTCCATTTGCAGACATAGCTGCAATATCGACATTCACCGTCCCGCTGCCTGCAGATGGTGCAGTCCAATCGAAGGACCAAGCACGATTGATGGCATTTGTATGCGTAATGGATTTGCCACTAACTTTGACAGAAGAACTTCCTCCCGTGGCAAATGTGCCCTTGTCAACTTCGACGTTGAATCCACCATGTGTCCCAGATGTGCCGCCTGATACGGAGAGTTGGATGGAATAGGTCTGGCCTGCCGTGTAGGAGGATGGGAAATTTTCTGAAATTGTCACTGAAGAGCCACCAGAATGGCAACTACACCCTCCTGATGAGTAATGCTTCCCGCTAGAATTTGCTTCGATTACGGGCGAGAGCATGACCATTGCAACGACGGCGGACAGAACAATAGCTTTCAGTTGCATAACGGAAAAATATGTTAGACTCGTTAAGAATGTTCGTTCCGGGCGACAGAAAATTTCTCAATAATCAAACAAGGTTGGTTGAGCCGTTGACGAAGTTGGTTTTTCTTCAACCAAATCTCCTGCCAATTGCTCCATCAATGTCTTTTCATCCCAAACCTGAACATTGAGTTTTTCTGCCTTCGCAAGTTTTGA
>JASLVI010000188.1 GCA_030741455.1 Candidatus Poseidoniaceae archaeon
TACGGCTGCCAAGATTTCAAACACATCTGGTCTGAATCTGGGCGTCATGAACGACAACTCGAAGTTGAACGCGCCTTGATTTGGGCACATTTGCAACTTGGTCGAGTATCTGAGGAAGACTACAATGCAGTTGCAGCAATTTCGAATCCTGAATCTGTTCGTAAAGAACGTGTTTCAGAAATAGAAGCAGAAACACGTCATGATATCATGGCTTTAACAAAAGCAATGGCTGAAGCCGCTGGTGATGCGGGTTGGTGCATCCATCTTGGTGCAACCTCCAACGACATTGTCGATACTGCTGTTGCATTGCAATTACGTGATAGTATTGTCATGTTACGTGATCAACTCTGCATGCTCATCGATGTCTGCGCTGATGTCGCTGAACGCGAACGAGATACTGTCATGTTAGGTAGAACACACGGACAAGCCGCCGTACCCATTACGTTTGGTCTGAAGGCAGCTGTTTGGCTTGATGAACTTCGTCGTCAACTGATACGACTCGATGAAGCGACACCAAGGATTGCTGTTGGTAAATTCCTCGGAGCGGTTGGTACGGGTGCTGCACAGGGTGAAAATGCTCGAGAATTACAACGGCTTATCCTTACGCATCTCGGACTCGGCGTCCCATTAGCAACAACGCAGGTCGTTGGACGTGATCGTTACGTCGAATACGTTTCGTGGTTGGCCAATGTTGCCACATCTTGTGAAAAGATTCTCCAGGAGGTGCGTAATCTACAACGTTCAGAACTCTCCGAAGCAGGAGAAGGGTTTGACGTCAAGAAACAAGTCGGTTCTTCAACAATGGCGCACAAGAAAAATCCGATTAAATCTGAGAATGCGTCTGGACTTGCCCGAATCGTTCGCTCGTTTATCATTCCAACCTACGAGAACGCCTTACTTTGGCATGAGCGAGACTTAGCAAATTCAAGCAGTGAACGATTTACTCTCTCTCATGGAAGCGCGCTCTGCGAGGATGTCTTGTCCAAAACTCGTCAAGTTTTGACCAATATGTGGGTAGATGCAGAGCGATGTATGGAAAACATTCGAGCGCAACGAGGATTGGTCATGGCGGAAAAGGTCATGATCGATCTAGTGGAACGTGGCATTCCAAGAGATGAAGCACATGAAATTCTTCGAGAAGCCTCCTTTACAGCTGTTGCCAATAAGGAGGAATTAATCGATGTATGCAGACGTACACCTGCAATTTCTCACGCTTTCAGTGCTGTGGAACTTGAAGCGATGTTTGAACCACGCAACCACATCGGTGTTTCAGGTGAAATCGTTGATGAAGCAGTTGCTCTTGCACGGGCAGCAATTCAAACGACTGAATGAATTTCAAACACACCCCGACTTGCCGTGTGATGTTTTTCACCTTCAACTCGCAATGATCTCGTCCAAATGGGACCGCCTAAAACGAATGTTTCATACTCTCCACCTTCGCCATCGACGTTGAATCGATGTTCCAAAGATAAGGTATGGAGATCTTCCAATGAGCTTGATGTTAGGACATGACCTAACCACTCATGATCCAACCCTTCACAAGAAACGGAAGTCAACATGATTTCGAATCCTGCATCGATCATTCCTCGAAGATGTTCGATAGGTGTTTGATGCCAGAGCGGTGTAAACGAGTGGATGTTCAATCGTTGACACATGCATTCCAAACGTTGCTTCTGAAAATCGGAGCGTAAGGCACCGCTAACGATTGCATCAATTTGGAGATTCGATAAAGCCGATTCTAAAACATTGATTTCATCTTCAACTGTTCCAGACGCAGGAACATTGATCCAGTCGATTTGAGCAAGGCCTGCTTGTTGTTCAACCCATTGTGTTGAAGGTACTTGGAACATATGGGAATCACCATCCTGTATGTCAACTGTGACAATTGATACAATCTCCCAACCACGACACATCGCCCACCACCATGCAGCAGAGGAATCCTTACCTCCAGAACTCAGGACAGCGATTCGCATATTTACCCCACGAGCTTCAAGTTCAAGAGATTAAGGGAAAATTAGCCAAGTGTTCAAATGGGTGCTTCTTGTGGTTTGTTTAGAGTGTGGCTGAGCATCAGCCTCATAAAGCGTCGTGAACGAGAAGGAAATGGTGAGATAAATGCAACCAAGCGGAAGAGGATACGA
>JASLVI010000189.1 GCA_030741455.1 Candidatus Poseidoniaceae archaeon
AACAACCTTCTTTACAGTGTTCCCTTTATCTTGGTCATAATGAACGGTGAAATCAAAGTCGAGTTGACTCGGTTGTTGGCTCGTTGAACGCTCGATTTCAAAATCAAGCCATGATGCTCCAAATGAGACGTGAACTTTGATGTCTTCCGAATCGGTCAAACCCTTGCCGTTGGTGATGGTCAATCCGATTTCATATTCGCCCGGCTTGACATCTTTCCAATCAACGGTTTCGCCTTCAAGGTCGTTATCGTTGGTTGAATCTCCATCACCGTCGGCGTCGAATTCAAGATCGAGATCCCAGTGAAATTTGGAGATGTAATCGTCGCCAGAACCAGATGTTGAATCACTTGCATCAAGTTGAACATCCGTCTCTCCTTGTGTGTTTCGCGAACTCATCGATTTCTCCAAGTCACAAATCCAGACGTGAATGTAGTTGCCCTCGTCAACATCCTCACCTTCACAGTCCTCTTCAGAAGAAAACGATGTAATCTCAGCTGTAGGCGGGAGTGCAGTAGCATCAACAATGGTTAGCGTCTTGCTCGTACTCTGGCTCTTTGAGCCATCGCTCACAATCAATTCAACCGTATATTCACCAACCTCTGCATAGGACCAATCAGCGGTTCGACCCGTTGCATCAATCGAATTATCACCGTCAAAGTCCCACTTGTAGGTCAAGGCAACACCGGATGGCAAGGAATCACGAGCATCGAAGTCAATGGTTTGACCAACGCGAATGTTTGTTGCAGGCGAATAGGTGAAGACTGCGACAATCTCACCGGTATTTTCGTCCTCATCAGAACCGAAACATCCAGCAAGGCCACTGATCATCATCAGCATTGCGAGGAACGTTGCTTTTCTTATTGCGCCCATGACATTGCCTGCCTTTCCGCCATTTAGAAGCCTTTTGCGATTTGTTCGTCTAAAACGAGAACAACGTGGTCTGTCTATTGCCGTCGAACAACTCTTTTGCATTCCATCCGAAAGCCTCCGTAATTCTTCCAAGTGCTGCAGCCATTCGCTCGGCATAGAATCGCCCATCATAGCCAGGTATGCCGCCATCCTCTTCAGCTTCAATCCAAGGATGGACCTGCATTGGCCGCTTCGAAGCATCAGTGACCACATAGGAGATTTTCATGCCCGGTGTAAAACCGAGTCCGCGTTCGATGAGAATCATAGCAGCTCGGACCTGAGCCATGCTTTCAGGACGAGCGTAATCTTTCGAGAAATCGACCTCCCCATTGGACTGAACACGTCCTTTGCACGATTTGGCGAGAATCAATCGACGCGCATCGACGTCATGATTCTTCAGAGCAGCAACACATTCGCGAGCATGTTGTACCAACGCATCGCCTTCATCGGCAAGGGCATAGGCGAAGGTTTTCTTCATGCTCGTTGTCAAAAATTCGAAGGAATCGGTACGTTGGGTTTCGTAGCCTCGAATCAACATCTCTTCACTTGGATAAACAACCTGTCCGACGTAGCGCTTTTTTGCACCATGACTGAAGAAAACAGAGAGTCCCTTCTCGTACTCGAGGACTGCAGAATCTCGACTGTACTGTTTGGCGATATCGAGGCCAAAGTCAATCATCGCTTGTTTTGCAGCCTCGTAGGCTGCAATCGTTTCTTCATCATCATCGTCCTTTAGGACCGAAGGGGAGCCTTCAGGTACGGGTGAACATACGAAAATGGAATCCGTATCTGAATAGACTACATGGTGACCTTCTTCCTCCAACTTTTGGATGATGGTCTTGATGTTTTGACGCGCCCAAGCGGTGATGGAAGAGCCCAGATCCTTGTGTGTAAATCGATAGAAACCAGAAGCGAAAACGCCGTAGAAGGAGTTCATCATAATCTTCACAGCATATTGCATCGAATCATGGAACTCTTCTCTTTCAACCTGTTCGTCTTTGCGAGCGAGTTTGATTTGCGCCTTGTGTTCATCGCGTTGATTCATCAAATCTTCGAGCAGTGTTGGAACCAATCCTTTGCGATGTTCAGCGCTCCAAAAGACGGCTTCTGTTGGCGAGACGTGCGTCGCATCGTCTTCACCTGGTTGCTCAGGATGGGAAGGATCGATTCGCGTCGTATAGCATACATTGTTACCGATCATGATGCTTGGATACATACTCT
>JASLVI010000018.1 GCA_030741455.1 Candidatus Poseidoniaceae archaeon
CGACTTCTTGCAAAGATTTTCGAAAATAACTCGGGTGATCCAGACCCAATTTCCAAAGAAGAAGCAATGATGCAGCCGCATCTGCAGATGCGGTGTGGGCATTTTCAAGCGAGATACCATGACGAGTACATTGAGCGCCCAATCGATGCGGCCGAGGTAATTTCAGTCGACGAACCATTTCGAGCGTATCGAGTACTGCCTTAGGTTCTGGAGGCAACGCTCCGATACGGAGATATTCGTTTCGCAACATCGGTAAATCGAACTGCCGAACATTGTGTCCGATAAGCACGCAACCTTCAATCAGTTCTGCAACATTATCGGCAATCTGTGCAAAATCAGGTTCACCCCGAACGTCTGAATCTGAAATACCATGTATTCTCTGTGATTCGTATGGAATCGGTCGACGAGGATTGACCAATTGATCGTATGATATTTCAGTTCCATCTGAATCTGAGCCAATGAGTGCTAACTGTACAATACGGTCTCTCGAAGTGCTGATACCGGTCGTTTCCAAATCGAAGGCGAGCACCCGTTCGCCTTCAAGAAGTTCCATATTCGCCACGAACCATGGATGATTGAAGAACTATCGCCTGAACCATGTTGATGACAATTCAATACCCACTTAGGTTAAAGTCAACCTCTCCTACCAGTCAATCATGGGTTTCTTCAAGCGCTTTTTCTCAAAAATAAAATCCGGAAACGAATCCGTTGAAGAGAACGAAGGGGATGATCCGATGCTCTCAGTTTTGCAAGACCAGTATCGCCGAGATATTGACGAGGATGTATCATCAATTGAATCCATACTTGCCGACGCTGACGATCAACTCGAGCCTGCAACGATTCAACCAGCTCCCGACTATGATGCTTCCGTTGATGATATACTTGATGATGATGAGATGGAGAATTTTTCTGATAAAAACGTGATTGAGCATACGTCCATTGAAGGACTCGGAAATCACCTCGAAGATGCAGGAATTATTGGGGATGTTTCAACTGCAGTTACCTTTGATTCGGGCGAAGAATGAAGTTCAAAAAAATGACTAAATGTGTACAGAAGAACAACAGGGTTAGATATAGGACGAGACCGAGGAGAACCTATGCAAGAGAAACAGTTACGTTTTCGCGGCCTGTTTCTCGCAACAGTCATGTTAACGTTTTCTTTCGCTGGCTGTCTTGGAGCATTTGATTCAACCACGCAGCCGAGAGCAACATTGGAAGCCTACCCACTGCTCATTCAGGAAGGTGAAATGGTTACCCTTGATGCGAGAGAATCCGATGCAATCGAAGGAATCATTACCGCCTATCGTTGGGATTTTGGCGATGGCGAGACTTCGGAAACGGTTACCGGTTTTACTTCACATGTCTACAATATCTTTGGAGCATACACAGTTGCTCTAGAAGTCGAGAACGATCAAGGAGGTGTTGACGAAGCGTTTGCAGTCGTCATCGTTAACGGGGCTCCAACGATTGATTTGAACTATCCAGAGAATCCAAGAGCAGGAGATGCAGTTCTTCTCGATGCAACAGGTTCCGTTGACCCAGAATCTGGTGATCTTCTGTTCCAATGGGATTTGGATTGGGGGGTTGATTCAGACGGTGATGGCGATGGCCGAAACGATATTGATTCAGTTGAGCCACAAGTATTGCTCCCAACCAACAAAAGCGGTCTCTATGTTGGGTCATTAACCATTGATGATGGTCAAGGAGGCGTGGTTACAGAAGTATTCGAGATCAACGTTTCATCACGCCAATTCAATATTGAATGGAAGGAAAAGGCAATCGATTTATCATGGTCTGATTATCTTGCAGAAGGAGAAGAGTGGACACAAGAAATTCTACCGGGCCAACAAGGCCGTATTCTTTCATTTGAAGCAATGCTAGAACTGGAAAATGACGTTATCCAACCTTACGATAATTTCTCTCTTGCCATCTCGATTCCAGGCGATGGATTCAGAGAAGAAGCTGAAACAGAGGGTGGAAATATCACACAATCTGAAAACGCTAAGGCAACAATAGTTGCAAATGAACTCAACCCGAAAGGATTCGACGAAATCATTGAAGCCGATTCTGAAGCAATGGTTTTGCATATGCTAATGAATCGCCCAGGCCAAGATTTTGGACAAAGCCCGTGGAATCTTTTTGTGCAAGCATTACAAACGAACCCAGACTCCGCGATTGAATTGTTACCAGACCCAGATCCGGGTAATGACTGGACCCTAACACTTCGAATTATTGTTCATGAACCAGTCATTACCGAAATAGCATTCGAGTAGAATACAACGAAAAGCGTTTGAATGGCCGATGTTTGGGAGGATTGAGTGGCATGGTTGAATCAGTTGAAATCAGTCGAGTCAATATTCGTGATACCCTCTCGCTGGATATCTCTGTATGGATGAATCATCCAGATGATATGGATTTCAGACCTTCGCTTTCTTGCAAGGATAAAACCTTCACAATTTCATCGATCACATCTGGTGAAACACTTGCAAGTGTTGAATTGGATGATGAACAACTACAGGCGCTTGAAGCATCTTTAACTGCTGAATTACGTGTCAAATTTCAGGTTCACGGCATGCATGGGCGCCTGAATAAAATCGCCCCAATCATCGCTGATGGGAAAGCCAAGAAACTCGCAACGGCCAATTGGAAGACTACGCAACCGGTCACAATGGAATAGGGAATTCCCCCATTTGTTTGATAAGTGTAAACGTAAACATTTGCGTTTATGTCTCCCCGAAGATTGGGAAAAGGTTCCCAGAAAAAAGCACGCTTTGAACGATTAAAGAAAGAAATTATGCGATTTGTAACAGCCAATCCAGGCTGTTCTGCTCAATCGATTGTGGCCAATTTATCCCATGATCGGACCATGAGAAATCATGGCTTAACACCTCGAAAAGTTGGTTTCTTCATTCCACGTCACCTCGCAGATAAACTCACTTGGTGGCAAGACCATCGTGCAGGACGACGCGTCTACGGATGTCTCGATGTAGATGAGAATTAGATTGCAACGACTTCCGCAATGGCTTCGCCAGAAGTAACTCCATCATTCCGAGATATGTTTTGCCATCTCACGCCTTGTCTCTTCAGGATCGATAAACATCGCACCAAGGATGACAACGGTTTCGAGCAATGCTGCGATGTAAAACAGCGTTGAATAATCAAACCTTGCTGCTAATGGAGCAGTTAATTGATAGCCAATGATTGCTGAAAGATTCATCATCGCCATGTATCCTGTAAACTGCGTGCCTCCTACCTCCGCCCATGTAATTCGCATCATGAGCGAATAAATGTTGATCGAGACCATAGCCCAGACAAATGTTTGCAGACTCCAAACGGTCATCATGAAGATTCCATTGCTCCACAAGGATTCATTCATTCCCCAGATGACGGTAATGAGCGCAGTTGAAAATGCTGCACAAATGATGATAGCTTTGCCTCCAAACTGTTTGCCCAACTGCCCTCCAACCATGTAACCTAGCATTGTGACAATCAGAATTACGCCGCCTTTGGTGGCATTGAATTGCTCTTCAGTCCAGCCCAACTCACGAACGAAGAGAAGAGGAAGAATGGGTATGAGGAAGTACGAGAGCGATATGATAAGGCTCAACAAAACCCCAAGTTGTGCTGAACGGAATGAAAATGCGATTTTGATATTATCAAAAATTTCTTTGAAATTCTTTTGTTCAATCGTTTGTTGTTCAACCTTCTTTTTAGAAGATTCACTCCATGGAAACAACTTCTCCCCAGGTCTTTCGGTCATGAATAAAGGAACAAGCATGATGGCAACGAGGATTGGAATTTGCAGAACAATCGCTCCCTTGATGCCTACAAATCCGATGATGGTTCCCAAACCAGCACCGCCTATGATTCCACCAACAGCCTTTGAGGTGAACATGTAACTGTTGACCTTCTCAAATTCGTGTGGCTCAAGAATATCGACAGCAAGAGCGTCCGTACTAACGTCTTGCAGAGCGGTAAAGATGTTGTAAACAAGGAACATAATGCCGACCAATGTCACGTTTGTTGACATATTTGGAATCAACAACATGGAGCTGAGAACAACAATCATTCCAGTTTGTGCGATCAAAATCCAAGGCCTCCGCTTGCCCATTTCTGGGAATTGGTAACGATCGATAATTGGGCCCCAGAGGAATTTAACCGACCAAGGAAGTGTTCCGAGCGTGAGTAAGAAGGCAAGTTGTCCTGCCTCAACGCCTTCAACTGCCAGATAGGTCACGAACGTCACAGTGATGAAACCCCATGGAATGCCCTGGGCGACATAAAGGGCACAGAGGGTCAGCACTCGAGCACGATAACTTTCGATCAAAGTCTTCCCTTCTTCAATCGATGATTTCGAATCATCAATCTCGACATCTTCTTCAAGAATAACAGCGAGATGGTATCGTTCTTTCTTTGAAAAAAGGTAACCAACCAAAAGGAACATTCCAATAAACCATGGAGAGAAAAGAAGGACGGAAATCGCCCCCTCTCCAACTGAGAGGGCGCTCACATCATCATCCCCTTCCAGTTGCAGATCGATAACAAGAAGGGAGACTGCGCTCGTGACATCTTCTCCGTTATCTGTGTGGGTGCATGTAGCTCCATCGTAGGCTTCAGCATCGACAAGTATGGTAAGGCTATAGCTTCCTAGCGCATCATTCCCAAAATCGATTTGTTGCAGTATATCGCTTTTTGACATTCCCGAAATTGAATCCATGTCAAGAAGCGATTGATTATGCCAAGTCAAATTGACATCGTGAGAACCTGGATTCGATTCACTTTCTGTCAGCGTCCATTCGTTTTTACTCACGGTGCCAAAGATTGTATCTGGCACGTTATTCTCAAACCCTGTACAAAGGCCAAGATTGGGGGTTTCGTCTTCATTTGGATATTCAAGACTCAACAAAACGCCAACAACGATTCCGCCTGAATCTTCAACCAGATCGCTAACGTCCTCGGACGTCAATTCCCATGAAATGCTCTGACCGTCTTCATAGTATCCAGACTTTGATTCTAGAGGTATGGTCGTCCATTCAACATTGAGAGTGAAGGTCCCAACCTCATTTGTTGAATTATCTTCTTCAAGACAGCCAGCGAGTGGAAGAAGAAGCATGGTTGCAAGAACCAAGGCCACCATTCGCTGCATAGCCTAGCCCTTAACACCGATTGTTTTCAAGATTCGGGGGATTTGAACCGACGACCTCTTGAATTGATTTCAAGTGCACAAACCATGGGCGAGGAAAACGAAGTAGCCGCATACTTCGACCTTGATGGTACATTACTCAACGCTTCGAGTGAGAAGACGTTAACAGGTGTTCTTGCAAAAAGACGACCATGGCGGATTCCACATGCGACGCTTGCATGGATGCTTGGTGCGACGTTCGGGCTTCTCACGGGAAAGGCACCGTATGATGCTTTACGGAATAGGGGACACCTCTCTCTAGCATCTTGGCGCATCCTTGAACAATATTCAGATGAAATCGCCAAATCAGTACTCAAAGCAAAAATCTCCAAAGGGGCATGGGCCCGATTGGAGTGGCATCGAAATCAAGGTCATCGCCTGGTGTTAGTGACTGCGACGGTTGCACCAATGGCTGAGGCCATGGCACGCGTTCTTGGTATGGACGCTGTTTATGGATGTGGGCCTAAATCACGTTCAGGCTGGTTATCAGGATCCGAACGGGGATGGTCTGTACCACGGCGAAAAGGAAAGGTGCCTGTTGTGGAGAAGGATGCTGAAGTCAACGGCCATGATTTGTCCAAGTGCTACGGCTACGGAAACACGCTTGCAGATTCATGGTTTATGCGAATTTGCGGCCATGCAATTGCAGTCAATCCAGAAGGGCCGCTGCAAAAATTTGCAGAGGATCAAGGGTGGGAAATCGTGCATTGGCCATCTTGAGTTCAAATACTCTCGAATTGAGAGGTTTTCATGGACGATGAGACATCACAAACTCCCGAGGAAGAAATCGAGTATCCTTCACCCACGGCAGAATATCAAACAAAGAAGCTAGAGCAATTTCAAGGACAAATCAATGATAGTTTCGAAGCAATGCATACGTCCTTCGACTATCTGATGAAAACCATCAACAGAAATTCAGACAGAATTCTCTTTGATGTTGAGAATATTGTTGTTCTTGGCAATCTTGCTACGTATACCATTCCTCTTGAATCGATACTTTCCAGATTGAAGAATCCATTTGCAGGTGGAAGTGGCCTTCAAACAACAAAAACAACCCGAAAAGGGGAAAAGAAGGGCAAAGAGACCTCAATTTGTATTCAACCCGATTACAAGAATGTGGCAGACTTGCCAGGCTGTGACATCCTAGATTCGTATTTTTTGATGCTGCTGAACGATGATAAATTCATCCAACACCCCGCTCACGGGCCTCTTCGAAGAGCCATGCTCCTTCTCTATGGATTGAATGAAAGCCCAGCTTCTAAAGCGATGAAGACATGGATCGAATCCACAACAGCTGCAGAATTCAAACCCGAAGAATCTGCAGTTGAAATCAAAGGAACGGATGGCTGGAAGTGGCGAGTAACGGACATCAACCCGTTGGTTGATGGCTTTACCATTTACTTCAAGAAAAAGAATCAAAGAAAGTGGACAAAGGTTGTTCAAGATTCATCCAACTTCGAATACTGTTATCATTACGATGATGTCTTGAGTCTTGTTGAATTGCTCTCAGATTCCCCGCGTGTTCTTATCCAAGATGAGATGTATGCTTCGGATGAATACTTCATGCGACAGGTTGCCAAGCATCACGCCCCAGTTGCGAAGCGACTCGAGAGTGACGCTGCGGAGCGAGCAACATCTTGAGTTGGCGGCCCCTCCGCGATTCGAACACGGGTCTCAACCTCCGCAGGGTCGAAGGATATCCAAACTACCCCAAGGGGCCGGGGTATTCGTTCCACCTGACGACTTGATATAAGCACAACGGAACTTAATGCGCAAGCCCGTACAAGAGTTCATCATGCTCATAGCCTTGGAACGGATATGGCAGTTCACCTTGAGCGCGGGGTTGATTTCCCAATGGTCGACCTTGCCAATATTGCCTATTATCCTCGGATATTCGATCTTGCGCATCGGTTTTTTGAGGATGCTTGGGTCAGCATATGCGGCGTTCGATATGCAGATTTACTGCTTGAACAAAAGATTGGATTCCCCGTCGTCCATGTTGAATCGGACTTTCATGCACCGTTACGATATGGAGATACGATCGCTGCAACCATTTGGATTGAGAACATGGGCGACTCATCGTGCACATGGTGTTATGAATTTCGAAATCAACGGGGCGAATTGCTTTGGTCATCAACACACGTCACTGTATGCGTAGATATGGATTCAATGCAACGAATGTCAATACCGAGTCACCTACGAGTTGGACTCAAATCTTGCAGGAGAGATGAAGCGAATGAAGAGTGAAAAAGATCTCGATATGTTTGCAATTCGCCCTGACCGCAAAGGTCCAAAGACAGTTGCGATTCTCTTGATTATCTGTTCACTTTTCTTTGCTCTTGTTGCTAAAGCGGACCTCGATCTTGCGAAGCAGGAAGAAGTTTCGGATGCTTTCATGGCTGAAATACTGGAAACTCCGAATCAACAAGGCGACAACATTTCCTTCGATGCGTATCAATCCTATCACAAAGAAGTGAATGAAAACAACGGGTACCTTATTCGCGGCGTATCCTTGGCCATCGGCGCCGCAGCGGGCCTTCTTGGAGGCGTTCTTCTTTTCCGAATGAAGCCAATAGGAGGTCAAATTGCACTTGTCGGAGCAGTGATTTCCTTCGTTGGCGGCATTGTTGGAAATATGGCCTTCCATGATGCAGCACAAAAGTATCTGAATGGAACGATTCAAGATAACGCAGAATACTCTGCTTATGCGTGTGGTATATGCACCTTCTTTTTTGCAGCGCTAGCGCTTCTTCCTCTTATCAACGCTCGAGCACGTTTGGCGTTCCAAGAGGCGAACAAGGTTGTCCTTGTTCAAGATGAGTCGGAATGATCCGCAGGACGGGGCCACTTTTTGGCTAGTGCTTTAGCAAGATCATCGTTCAAAATCGCATTCCACCAATCACTTCCCTGCCAGATAGCGTATTTCCCACGAATGCCTCGCAAATCAGCACCTTCTAACTTACAATTTCGAAAATTGGAAAGATTACACCTGGCTTTTTTGAGATCAGCACCTCGAAAGTCAGCACCATCAAATGCAGATTTCATTAAATCAGCATCAACCATTGAGGCTCTTCGGAAATCACACTCAGAAAAATCCCCTTCGGTGAGATCAGCTCCGTCTAGGATGGCTCTTCGAAAGTTTGAGCCACGGTGGCGTCCTTTTCTGAAAATGGCTTTTGCGTGGTTTTGGTAAGAGCAATCGATGAGATCCGTCTTTGTCTCATCAGGGTCATCTCGGGGGTCGCCCTCCCCGCCTCCAGACATCACCATAATGCATTCAGGAAGTTGATTGTTTGTCAAGGTGCGCCCTGCCGGCATCAGTGAGGCGAGAAAATCTGTTCTTGTCTCCATATTCAACTGGTACCATGAGTAATCCTCGTTCTTTGAGTCTATTCAGGTACAAGCTAAGGTTGCCTGGTGGTTCAATACCTGCGTCGGTGAACAATTGATTGACAACCCGAGGGGGACTATCTTTGACTTGTTCCACATCGCGAAGATAATGGATTGCTGCAAGGACTTGATCAGGTTTCTTGATCAACGAGCAATTTTCGATTAAGGCTCGGAAAGCATGCCCACGCTCAGGTAGCCCTACGTCTCTTGCTGCATCGATAGCAGCATCGATAGCAGCAGCTCGAGCATCTCGAAGGCGTTGCAAGACAATTGACCAAGTGTCGTCATGTCGCATCTGAATGAGGCGCGCATCGATTTCAACAGCAGCCCCGCTAACGTCGATTTCCAAATCACCAGCGGATATCATAATTCTGGCTTGACTTACCATGGTAATCACCCATCCGTTCATTCCTCACATTGATAATGTTTGTATAAGCCCCTAGCACCCCGCAATTACCATCTTTCCTTCAAGAGGGTCCATTTTCTAAATTTCAGTCATCGCCTTGAAGTAGAAGTTTGTCGTGTCCTTGAAAAGGTGGCATCATGCATGAATCCAGATTAAATAAAAAAGCGCTCCTTCTTGTGGCGTTGTTTGTCACGCCACTCCTCTTTGTACCGCAGTCATTTGCGAGCGGTACGACCCAAGTTAATTCTTTCACAGGAGGGGCAGCATCCATCACGGTGACATCCGATGGAAACAACACATCGACGATGCTTCAATTGGATCTTGAACGTAACGTAACGTTCCAAGACGCATCATTCGTTGTCGAAGGCCAATCTGCGGCAGAGACTCCTGGCAACGTTTGGATGAACAGCAGCACCGGAGATACTATTTGGACGTATTCTGGTATAGGTTATGGCGACTTGGCACATCAAAATACATTCCAAACGGGGTCGATCTATGATACGATTCAATTGAACAATAGTTCAGGTATGCCTTCCCCAATTTTGCTACCGAAGAACGCTACGTTACAATCGAGCCAAGCAAACATCACATATACGCCTGAAATTGATGGTCAGTATGTCCCAGTCGGTGCTGTCCGACAGATGATGCTCGGTGATTCAAATGCGGATGGCATGACCGACGCTTTTGTTTTGTCAACCCAGAATGCAACGACTGGAGTCAACGCAGGTTTCGCTGTTGTTGAAAGCAATTCGACAACGATGCAATACAATCTTACCGCTTGGACATCCACGTGTGCCAACTCTGATCAGATGAGAATTGCTGACATGAACAACGACTCACATGACGATGTTGTCACCTTTTCAGCAGGAAGTGCGATGATGTGTATTCACTATTTCAACTCGACCACAATGGCTTACGATCCATCGTTCAGCGTCAACATCACAAACAGCCCAATCGATGTCCAAATCGCCGACATGAATGGTGATAATTATCCAGATTTCATTACCATTCATGGGTACTCAGGTCAAGGCCTCGTCTCATTGACGCTGTTCAACGGCTCCAGCGACGTTGTTCGCCAAGATGACGACATTTCTGTATACCGATGGAATTTCGGCCAGGGACGAACAAGCATGCGCACACTAAGAGTGGGCGATTTCTTCGACCGGGGTGAAAACGTCATCATCGTATCTGACCGATGGAACGATGCTACCGAAATTACGTATGATGCTGTAACGCGACAATTGAATTCAAACATTCAGAAATTCCGTAACCTTACAGCAGAATCGGTCGCAGGTGATTTTGATGGCGATGGAGACATTGATTTCTTAACTCCAAAGCAAACAGAATCGGTCATCGTCGTCAACAATCAGTCCTCATGGAATCAAGTTGCAATATTGGATGTTCTCGATACAATGAATGCTACAGTTGCTGATCACAACAACGATGGAAGCATCTCTCTCTTTGTCCCTAACGCACAGTTTGGGGATGGAAATCCTTCAACAATTGAAGGTGACATCGGATTCCGTTCAATATCTGCAACTGGCCTTGGGTCTCCAAGTGTTTCTCCTTTGGCACCTTATTCAGTTCCGAGAGACATCCAATTTTCAGATATTAATCACGACGGTTTGATGGATCAATTCGTACTTGCTGGCGAGGTACTTCAAGGTGTATTCATAGGAGCATGGCACAATGTTTCACTTGATACAGATGTTGATGGAGATAGTGATTTGTGGGCTGAGGGCTATTCAAGCACGACGCTTTCACACATCGGCGTGTTGATGATAAGTGATACGGATGATACTATTCGAGATACAATTGCTCCGTTCTTACCAGCCTACCCTGGCATCTCGGATGGCTATGGTATTGAAATGGTGACAAACATGATGTCGCTCTCAAGCAATTCAAACGGTACAGCGAACTTTACGGATCTTGATATCGCTTACGACATTGAATTCCAAGTAAAAACAAGCACTGGAACCATCGGTTCTTTGAGCAATTCACTCAATCAACAAATGTTACCAGGTTCGGGAACGTTTACGGTTACTTTGCCCGTTGAGACGACAAAGGCAGGTCAATTTGATGCAACTTCGTTGAGTATGAATTACACGCTAGGAGCGCCAAATCTTGCTTTACCTCCCACCCCAGTCTTGTCCGTTCAGACATTAACAGAAAATGGCGTTACCATTGAGTGGCAGGCGCTGAGCGAGTTCGGCTCCGATCTTCAACAGTTCCAAGTCTTCCGAATGTCAGCGTCCTCATCGTACGATTTTTCATCTCCGCATGATGTTGTAACTGGACAAAATTACTATTCAGATTCCGATGTCGATATTGGCTCAACCTATGGCTACATCGTTCGCTCCATCCATTCATTCGGGGTTGTCAGCAATCTCTCACAATCGCTTGAAGTGACGATTCCGTATCCAGCAGCACCTGCTGCAGTTACCAATATCCAGTTGTTTGATTTGGACATCGAGACGGCCACGGCGCCAATGAAGGTGACATGGGACGCAAGTGCACACCTAGGCGTTGAAGAGTACAGAATCTATGTCGCTCAATCAGACTTGAACGGCACGAGTATTGCCACAGAATTGACCAGCGATAAGGACTATTCAATCGGAGGCATCACGTATCAGCCAGTTTCAACTGTCTCTCCCTTGACAACTGAACTTGAACTTACGCACACCAGTGAATATTCAGATTCTACAGGAAGCACTGGTTCGGAAGCGATTCAAGATGGGCACCAGTATTGGGTTGCTGTAGCAGCATTTGATGAATACGACAATGCATCACTACCGCTGCCGTTCGCAGGTCCAACAACAGCCTTCAACAATTCATACATTAGCAGCCAGCTGGCATTGTTCATAGAATCAGGTCCTGCCGAAGCAACGACAACGGTTCTCGAATCAACAAGCCCGCTCAGTATTCGTGTTGATGCGTACTACCACGACGATTCTCAACAACCAGTTGCCATCGAAAATGCAGACCTTGAATTGACAATGTCGTATGGAGCATCTGAAACATTTGTCTTGAACGGACAAACGGACTCAAGCGGCCAATGGCTTGCTCTTGATGTCAGTGATTTACACGACGCTACGATCCCACAATCGTTACTCGATTATTCTGCGACAAGCGAGGGCCAAGTGAACATTGAAGTTGAAATGCAAAGTATTGAACTCCCAAACACTCAACCTTTGGCAAGTGCATCGATTCAATCTTCCATGGGCACAGCAATCTCAGTTCAACTTTCAGGGCCATCTTCTCCGGTCGATATGGATGCAAATAGCGAAATCGACATCAATGTCACATTGAGCGCAGTTGACCAAAATCCAGCGCACCAGGCATCACTCGAAGGCACGACGATACAATGGCAAGCGTTCAACGATTCTTCACAGGATGCGCTCATGGAAGGTAACGAAACGATTTCGAGTGGCAAGATTCGAATCGTTTCCAGTTTTGAGAACATGACAAAAATCGACTTCCTAGTCGATTCTGGCGACCGGTTGATGTTTGGTACAACGATGGCGAGCGTCCAATTGAATCCTTATTCGGTTCCAGTCCAAGAAAATGAAACGGAGAACCAAACTGAAGAGGTTTGGGCTCCTACCTCGATTCAATCTGCCACGATTGGCTGTGAAACTTCAACCATCCTGACCAATCAACAGAAGGCTGATGATTCGATTGAATGTATTGTTTCGAATCCAAACCCATTTACAGTAACTGTTGCCGTTTCCATAACATCATCTCCTTCGTTGTTTAAAACGCCAGGGGCTGTAAGTATTGCAGCCAATGGATCTGAAACCATCTCTTTCGTTCCAAAATATGAGGATCCACTTTGGGCTCGACAAAAAGACGTTGATGTTGAAAAGGAATTTACAATTCAATTGCGAACCAGTGCTACGGATTATGATCTTGACGATCAGTTCAACGACGATGTTGTATCATGGACGGCGTCACTGTATGTCGAAGAACCAACTGCGGATGGTGAAGAAAAGAGTTCTTCTAACACCGCTCTATATGGTCGAATTGGTATTGCTGTTGTCATATTAGCAATCGTCGGCTATGTTATCCTGAACCGACGTGCTTCTGCGGCATTCGATGATGAATCCTTCTATGAAGAGGAAGAATTCATTGAAGAGGAAGACGAACCAATCGAAATTCCTGAAGGAAAACCTCTCGACGAATTTGAAGACAAAACGATATCAGATGAGCCCGAAGTCATTGAACGACCTGGAGATGCCTTGATTTCGGAAGTCGACGATTCTGGCGACGATGCGGGTCAAGAAGTTTCTGAAGAGAGCGAGGCGGCTGTTGAAGAAGCCCCTGAGGAAGATGACGGCATATCCGTAGATGAGCATGGGACAGAATGGTATGAAGATGAACTCGGAACGTGGTGGTATCGTGAAGAGGGTGCAGAAGACTGGTCTGAATACCACGAATGAACGCCGTGTATTTTTTCAAACACGAGGCGACCGACCAAACGAGGCCTGAGCATGAAACAACAGTTCGGAACGTATGACCTTGTTCTTCGTTCAGGTGTCGATCCGACTACAGGTGGCGTTGCAATTTGTGGTTTTACCACGGCTGGAATGGTGGGCGTTATTGCAACCTCACACATCATCGAATCGCTCAATCTCACACAATTGGGCACGGTTATGGATGAGAATTTTCCTGCGGTTGCCCTGATTCAAAACGAAGTACCTCGACACCCAGTTCGAGTTTACCAAGGCGATGGAATAGGTGTTTTCACCGCCGAAATTCAATTTGAGAAGGAACAAGATATTGCCTTTGGTTCAACCGTTCTCGAGTGGTTTAGGGTAGGGGGTTTCGATCAATTGATTATTATCGATGGAATTCTCAAACCTGAGAAACAGATTCAAGGCGAAGGTTTGTTCGCTGTGGGCGCGAATGCTTCAGCCCGAGATCGATTGAAATCACTCGATTTACAGACAATTCAACGAGGTATTGTTTCTGGGATTACAGGATTCCTGTTAAGTGAAGGCGATCGGCTCAATCTCGACATCACTGCCTTACTTTCCGAAGCGAGTCCAATGTATCCAGATGTTCGTGCAGCAGCGGTTGCCATCGAAGCCATTACAGAAATGACCGGGAAAGAAATTCCATTGTCAACGATGCTTGAAAATGCCCGCAGCATTGAGCAATCCGTTCAAGAAATCATTGAGAGTGCTACGCCACTGTTACCTTCGCCCGATGATGATACCATCAATGATCCATCATTCGGTTGAAAGAAGAGACCGTATGGTCTCAAGCACCGTTTCGAATGGTGCATGTGTTGCGATGAACGGGCGGAGGTCGGGAACTCTTGCCGACAAATGTCCTGCCTCATTGAGCGCATCGATAAGTCGCTCCATCGTTGGTAATGATCCCACGCCTGCGAATCGAGGTAGTTGATCGAATGCAAGCAACAAATGCTCTGATGATAACAAAGATGCTGCTTGCGCAATATAACGTACTGAGCGTCGAATTTCACGTTCTGCATACAGTTGGTCTGCTTCACTCCATTCAAGCCCAATTGGGCTTCCCCGCTCCAAATCAGAGAGTTGGGCGAGACATGTGCTGACAGCGTTTTCTTCAGTAAGGCGAGAACAGATTTCATTGTTCCATAATGGACCAATCCACATAGGGCCGCTTGATCGAGGTAGTTCTTCGACGGTAGGTTGTTTCGTGAATTTGTATGGAATTTCGTCGCAACGAACCCTCCAACCCATTTGTTCTCGAGTCTTATCTGCTCCCTGTTTGCTTTTCCGAACAAGTACGGAAACTCGAACATGATGGCCATCAAACAATGCAAGAATGGGTTCGATAGCTCGGTCGAGCTGTGCGGCTCGTGTCGCTATGGTCCCAAGAAGAACTCGGATTGCATCATCATGGGCATACAAATCAACAATGCCTTTGTGTCCATATCGGCGCATTCCAGAAGTTGCTGAAGAACCGGTCAATGCGGCAGTATCAGTTGCAGTCACTTCGAGAACCCCAACCCGCCCAAGAGCCTGTAAGGCAGCATCGATGAAGGTCACTGGTGAGCCGAAAGGGTCGATGTCAATCCATTGGAAGGACCCTTGAATCATCGCTAAACGCGCATCTTCATTCTGAAACTTGATTCCGTTCTTTTCAATGAACTTTGGTTGATTTTGTTCATCATCAATCGATTCAAGAGCGGGGATTTCATCATCGGAAGCGGTTGAATTCATTGCCCAATCCAAAGCTTCACGATCAAGATCATTCGCAATAATGTGCAAACGATTTTGCAAGTTTGATTTGATTTCATTTCTCCATCGTCGAACGCGAATTCCTGTAGCACAGAGCGCATCCAATGCACGAACTGGTCGATTTCCATTGATCCAACCATGTTCAAGCGCATCTTGTAACAAAAGAACGGATCTTGTCCGAGCAGGTGCCATTGCAGGATTCATGAACCCAGTTCCAGACTTTGCTACGGGCCCTCGAGGCATATGAGTTGGGCGTTCTTGACTTGTTTTCAAATGAACAAAGGTGCGCCCTTCACACCACAAATGACCAGGCCAACCATCAGGAACATCCTGTCCTGAAAACGACTCGCCCATGATTGGACGAGATGTCTCTTCTTCTTGACCGCACCGCTTCAATAATGCTCGAAGAAAACATCAGGATTCTGATGAGTTACCTTGTGGCCATCATCATGAACACTACCAATAATGGCTGCATTCGGCTCATACGTTTTGATGAACGAAAGGATTGAATCTGCTTGTTCTCTTTCAACAGCAAGAACCATGCCTAATCCCATATTGAAGGTGCGATGCATTTCCAAATCGGTAACATTTCCTGCTTCCTGTAACCAAGTAAATTCAGGAGGAATCGGCATTGGTGTATCAATATGCCATCCAACATTATCGTGCAATCGCAAGAGGTTTGAGAGCCCACCTCCCGTGATATGCGCAATACCGTGTACGGCATGAACCGAATCTTGTGTCGATTTAAGGTGTTGAAGCAACTGAACCACAGGTTCGCAATAGATCTTGGTCGGTATTAACAAAACGTCTGAAAGAACAGGTTGTTCTGGAAGCGACCGTCCAGTGAAGTGCGCATCAAAGGGACATTGATCCGTATAGCTAAGTCCCAATCGTCCAATCACGCTTCGAACGAGCGAAAATCCGTTTGAGTGAATGCCTGATGAAGGCAAGCCGATGAGAACATCCCCCGCATACAAATGCTCTCCAGTAATAGCAGAATCTTTGTCAAGGAAGCCGAGAGCAGTTCCCGAAAGGTCGAGTTCAGTAACGATTCCAGGAAGTGATGCGGTCTCTCCACCAGCGAGTGTAACATTTGCCAATTCGCATGCCTTCGCAAGGGAAGCCCCTACTGCCGCATGCACTTCAGGATCGGGTTTTGGAACTGCAATATAATCGACAAAGGCGATGGGTTCGGCACCGACGCAGAGCAAATCATTCACATTCATGGCCATGCAATCAATGCCTACACTGCTCCAGTCCTTGACTGCAGTTGCAATTTGCAATTTACTTCCAACACCATCTGTTGCGAGTGCCAAGAGATGATTGCCGAACTCGATAAGCCCTCCAAATCCGCCAGGGAGATCGACAGGTGCGCCAGGGGTTCCTTGCTTTCGTGTAGAACGTTGGAGTGAACCGATTAGGGAAGCGACAGCCGCACCCTCTAGATCAATGTCGACACCGCTAGAAGCGTAGTCCATAGGGTCGCTCATACGTTTTCCAAAGCGAGCCAATTCATGAATCAATCGTCTCGCCACTCAACAACTGTGCGGCGCCGATAATCTCTTGATGTGATTCAGCAAGGCGATGGCCATCGTTTACCTTGCGAAATGCTACGATTTCATCTCTGGAGCGTGAAGCATACTCAATGCTGCATGAGATTGGAACAATATCATCTTCAAGACCGTGAATGATGATCGTCTTCAGTCCATTTGGTGCAACAAGGACGGTTTTGTCATCCACTGGAGGCTCAACCAAATGGAGTGCTGGGGCGCACAACAGAAGTCCACGAAATGCGTTTTCCATCCGCATTGCAACAATTGCCGCAGTCAGCCCTCCATAGCTTGAGCCAGCGAGTATAGGTTGTTCCGAAGCATATTCCAAACAAATTTCGTGAAGTAAGTCTACACGTTCAGCAAGAACCATCCCTTGAAAATCAGGTGCTACAACATCAAAACCAGCATTTCGTAAGGCTCGAATTTTACTTCCGTTTGGTGAACCTTCTAGTCCATGTGCAAAGATAATCATGTCAATCCCTCAAATTGATTTGATATGAACCTATTGAGGTTGGCAACTTTCCACTTTCTGTATATTTGTGATTAGAATGCATGCATGAATGTATGTCCTTTTCCAGTGGAAATGAAGGGGAGCAGAAATTGTAATGGAACCATTAAGAACGGTAGCCGGCCATATCTAATTCCTCAGTGTGGTGCGAACATGATTCAAGACTTTGATTTGACAGCGCGATGGTCGACACTCCTGCATGCACATTTCACCGAAGATGTTCACAACATCGCTCAACTTTGGCCAGATGTCCAAAGTCTTGAAGTTTCATATCGAACCATTGAAGGATTTGATCCAACCTTTGCTCAAAGTATTCTCCAACAACCAGATTTGCATGATGACGCATCGAACCGAGCGCTTCGCGAACTGCTTGCTGATGTGGGATACGGTACAATCAATCCATGGGTGCGAATTGTCCATCTTCCAAGCGATCAAGTTCGTACCGTTTCTCAACTCCGTTCGGATGATATTGGTTTGATGCTTTCCATCGATGCCGTGGTAACAAAAATCACTGGCGTCCGCCCTCGTATGTATTCTGCAACGTTCAAATGCGTCGCGTGTGAGCATTTGACCATCATTCAGCAACCAAACGAGCAAGAACTCATCACTCCAATGGAGTGTTCGCAAATCGATGGAGGATGCGGCCTTACAAATCGCCAAACGAGATTCCAGTTGCTCCAAGAACGTTCCACGTTAACAAACTCACAATTCATTGAACTTCAGGAGTTGCCTGAACAGGTGCGTGGTGGCGTTCAACCTGGGCGAATTTCGTGCATTGCAGAACATGATTTGACAGGCAAAGTCAATCCAGGAGACAGGGTAAAAGCGAACGGTGTACTCTTCATTCGTTCCCAACGTAAATTTGGTAAAGATACGCCCGTGTTTGATATTTTCCTGCGAGTCCAATCACTTGAACGGCAGAATCTTGCATTGGAAGAAATTGTTGTCTCCGACGAGGAGGAAGTGGAAATCAAAACATTCGCATCGGATGGAGATGTCTACAAGCGAATCTCTGAATCGATAGCCCCTTCCATTTTTGGGATGGACAAAATCAAAGA
>JASLVI010000190.1 GCA_030741455.1 Candidatus Poseidoniaceae archaeon
GACCACGCCGACACTCTCTTCTGGCGATTCGTTTGCTTGGAGTTATCAAACCAGTGTCAAAGATGGAGGAAGCGCAGCGCTTGAAGCGGCCATTTCAGCATCCTGTTCGGATGAATCGAGCAACGGTACACAAGGACTCTTCGCAGAATATTTTGACAATGAAGGTGTGAGTTTCAATACCGGTTCGATGCCATCGCTCATCGACCGTGTCCCTGAGCATACACGTATCGAAGCATCCCTTCAATACAATTCGATGTACGCAGCATATCCTGGACTCGATGATCGATTCAAAAACAACTGGGGTGCAAGGTTTAGTGGCTTGATCAACATTCCAGATACAGGCAATTGGACGTTCTATCTCACCAGTGATGATGGAAGTGAAATGTGGGTTGATGGTAGTAGTCTTGTTACCAACTACGGTTCGCACGGTATGCGTGAAAAATCAGGTACGCGTAACCTTTCAGCAGGCTTGCATGATTTCAAAATTGAATTCTTTCAAGGAGGGGGTCCTCATGGACTTCATTTGAAATGGGAAGGGCCAAATCAATCGAAAGCAATGGTCCCATCGGCTGCTTTCATGGTTTCAGATGGCACACCGCCCTCGTCTTCGACATTGATACATGCTTGGAATTTTGATGAAGGTATTGGGACTCAGTCGAATGATTCAGTTGTAAATGGTTCGAATTTAACGCTTTACAACATGAACGCAACAAATTGGCGAACCTGTGCAGATGGTGGATGTCTATGGTACGATGGCGTTGATGATTATGTTGAGGTCGATGTCGATGACTGGGTTGGAAATTTCACGGTTAGCCAATGGGTATGGGCAAATTCAACAACGCTTCCAAATTATGCTTCTGTACTTGCAGTATCCGATAATGCAGGATCAAATACGTCCTTCCAGCATGCGATCTTTAGTGGAGAATGGCGGCTGCACAACAATCAAACACATGCATTTGGAGATGTTGAAGCGCAACAATGGATGCACCTTGTCACCGTTTTTGACAGTGGATCGGCCCGACAATATCTTGATGGCGTTCATGTCCGTACAACCTCATTCCCTACAGGTTCTCTGAACAATATTGACTTGTACAAACTGGGTGTGAATCGTGCTAGTTCTACCTACTTCGAAGGCATGATCGATAAGGTCATGGTATGGGAAAGTGCACTATCTGATGATGATATCACCATCCTCAGTCGTGACATCTATCAGGATTGTCAAGCGTATTCTGGATCGGGTGCTTCGGGTGCTTCACTGGAACAATTTGTCCTCATTGATACAGAATTAGAGAACCATGCTTGGATTATCTCGCTTGCAGGCAAACGGAATGGTGATGTCTATGGAAGTTATACTATGACAGTAGAAGGTGTTGATGATCAAGGCAATGTCCTCTCAAGCAATACATCTGACGTGAAGACCTTTGAGAACAATTGGGGGGCTGGGGCGATGCGTTTCCGTCCACATGAAAATGCTACTGCATTCCGTATTCAAGTACCATTGAGCGTTGTTGCAACCTCGACAAGTGGTTCTGTTTTTATCGACAGCCTCAGTCTTCAGGCCATTCGCCCTCACATGAACTGGCTGAACGGATCAATTGCCGAAACTGCAGTTTCGACAGGGGGGCGCTCTTTCAATCTTGGAACAACCTACGGGCAATCCCTTGTCGCCGATTTGCTCGAAGACGGTGTAAGCGGTGTCAAAGGGTATGTGTATGAGCCCTACCTTACTGCTGTCGGTCAGCCAAGCGTTCTTTTCTCAATGTATGCACAAGGCTACAATTTTGCTGAAGCAAATGCTGCTGCAAACACCTACATCTCATGGATGGGAGTTGTTGTTGGCGATCCAAAGATGGCCCCCTATGTGAGTACATTGCATGATGTTGAACTTCTTGATACGAGGATTCTGAACAACTTCTCTCTTGGGCAAACAGGGCATATCGAGGTCGCCTTCCAAAACAATGGTATGGCATCCGGTCAAGGAAAAATCGATGTCATCAATTTGCAAGGTTCTGTCCTGATGTCATCAGCAAATGTCAGCGTTGTTGCAGGCGATCAATCTGGTTCACGCACCTCGATGTCCATACCAATTACGCCAACGCAA
>JASLVI010000191.1 GCA_030741455.1 Candidatus Poseidoniaceae archaeon
TATCACTGCTATCAGTTTCGCTACTGTCGCTTGAATCGCTATCGTCTGAATCATCATCATCAATTTCATCGCATTCATCATCTTCATAATCCCATTGACACTGTGAATCGGCATTACATCCAGACACATCATCCTCATAATCCTCTTCACAATCACCGTCACGACCCGAGGTTGGTTTGTAATCTGAGTTCTTTTCGTCCTCGAGGTAGAACTGGACTGATGAGGTTGACAGAACAAGAAGGCTCGCCACGATGAGGGAAAGTACCAGGCTAACTCGCATCTGAATCAGTTAAACCAGACTCGTCCTAAGTTTAGAACTTCCGATTTTTAGGGCATACGAAAATTAAATAATAACGTCTTATTCGCATCGATTAGTAAACCTAGGTTGAACCGAATTGGAGAGTTCAATATGAATCAACAAAGTGTCGAGACTGCGCTTCCACAGAATGCTCCAGAGGATTCACAAACGTCCAGATATGATCTCTATTACGCCCCTCAACCTAAGAAAAAACAGTTTTCGGAAGTCGTCCAGGATCTAAAAAGCCACCCGTTTTACAAGAAAAGCAAGGAAGTATTGCTGCAAAGGCAAACCGCATATTCAATAGCAGTCGGTTTATTCATCATCTTTGCATTTACGTTGATATTTATGATCCCAGACCCTGTTGAACCAATCGAAGGAAAATGGATGAAAGCCGATGGAGAAGTTCTCAACTTTGTTGGGAATGGAGAGATGGTTCATGAAATTCAAATGCAAACTACCTGGACAACCGATGGAGAGGACCTCACGCTTATCTCACAATTGAACTACATCGATGCTAGTCAACAAGTATCTTCGCAGTTGATCGTTCAAAATGTCAAGTTCACGATTACCGAAGACGAAAATGGGATGTGGTGGCATTGGCAGTCAATTCTGATAAACGACATTGAGCAAGAGATTAGTGAAGACCAATGTGCATTACTGCTTCGAACCTCTGTCGCAGAAAACACATACGAATACAGTGTTATTTCCACTTCGTACAACGATGAGAAACCTGAATCCTGCACTCAAAACCCTTGAATGTAACTGGTACAACGGACATTTATGTCACAATGGCCAGTGTCGTGTTTCAAAGCCTACGATATTCGTGGATTATCTGGGAAAGAACTCAGCGATGAATTCGCCTATCGGCTTGGACGTGCACTTGCAACGTATCTCGAGTGTGATTCCTACGCAGTTGGACGTGACATTCGCGAGTCCAGTCCTGGTTATGCATCCAATTTGATCCAAGGACTGGTCGATTCTGGTGTCCGAGTTCTCGATCTTGGTATTGTTTCAACAGGTTGTGTCTATCATGCATGCTGGACATTGCCCGTCGATGGAGGCGTGATGGTCACAGCATCCCATCTGCCAATGCCAACACACAACGGATTCAAGATGTGTCGAGGAACACTACCGCTTGCAGGTGAAGAAATTCAAGAATTGAAAGATGTCTTCCTTGAAGGAAACTTCCGAGAAGGTCAAGGCGAACATATCGATCATCCTCATGAAGATACCTATCTCGAAGCTATCATCGAATCGACAGGAACGCTTGCACGACCAGTCAAGGTCGCCGTCGATTGTGGAAACGCAGTACCCGGCCCAGCGATGACCAAACTCCTCGATATGCTTGGAGCAGATCACATCGATTTGTATTGTGACTGGGACAATACTGAACCCAATCATGGTGCAGATCCGACCCGAGAATACAACATGGTTGACCTTGCAAAAGCAGTCGTTGACAATGGATGTGAACTCGGACTAGGTGCAGATGGTGATGGTGACCGAATCGGTGCAGTTGATGAAAACGGAAACTTCGTCTATCCTGACCGACTCATTGCCTTACTCGCAGATGATGTCGTAGGAAGCGAGGATGGAAAGGACCTCCTCATCTACGATGTGAAGTGCTCAATGAACGTGGAGAAAGCCATCCTATCGGCGGGCGGACGACCCTTGATGGCAAAGACTGGCCATTCGTTCATGAAGCGCGTCTTGGCTGAACATCCAGATTCGTTGATGGCTGCAGAAATGAGTGT
>JASLVI010000192.1 GCA_030741455.1 Candidatus Poseidoniaceae archaeon
CACTCGTGGAGCGATCACAGGCCAGGCGAGTGTTCAACAGGTTGGAACACCAGTGACCTCAGTCAAACATACTGGAACTGAATGGTTGATTGGGCAAGCTGGTGAAGCAAGTGGCTACTCTCGAGTCGATAAATTGGGCAGTTCTGGATTGTACACTGCGTTTGAACTTCCAGCACTCGTAAGTGGAAACATACCATCGATGGTTACCGACGGTTCCAAAATTTGGGTTGCTGCAGAGTCATCTTCAGGAGGCGGTGGAAATGGTGGAGGACAAGGAACCGCAGGTATTCTCCAAGGTTCATTCAACTCAAGCGGAGGTATCGATTGGGAAGAAGGATGGTCCTTCCCGTTCTTCACAACGATCAGTGATATGATGATGGATGGTACACTCATCTACATCTCAACATCAGGAAATGGCCTCTACACACTCGATACAACAACAGGTACACTCCAGAGGCAAAGAGGGTCAATTCATGATAGTCTTGGCGGCTTGGATATGTACCAATCCAACGGGGTTTCTACCTTGTATGTCGGTTTATTGGGAACCTTCTCTACTGCTGCTGGAGTTCAAACATTTGATGTTGCAACTCAGCAATTTGGTTCAGGCCAACTTCTCTCTGGACTTCCTTCAGATAACATCCAAGGATTTGCAGTCTCCAATGATCACGTCTATGTTGCAACCCAAAACGGGATTGCACGCTGGAATATGACAGCAAACGATTGGGACAATCCGCTTACAACTGCGGATGGTCTTCCTTCATCGAACATTGAAGATATCAAATTCATTTCGAACACACTCTACATCGCATCGTCGAGCGGTCTTACACAATACATCCCTGCAACAGGTGCAATCAGTACCAATACAACTGCGGATGGTTTACTTGGAAACTCAGTATGGTCAATTGAAATCTATTCACCGCCAAGCGTGAATCAAGCTGTCCAACTTGTCTTAGGGCATGATGGTGCTGGAACAGAACGTCCTGGTGTTTCCATTGTTGATTCATCATCAAATTCAGTTCTTTCAACACATCGATTTGACCAGTTGCCATCAAACTTCATTACTGCAGTTGCATCTGATTACGCTGGACTACACATTGCGACCGATGTCGGGCCGATGGTCCACTACGACGGATTGGCGAACGAATTCGAGGATGGTTTGGCAAGTTTCCAACTCCCTTCATGGCCAATTTACAGAATGAGCAGTGATGGAACCCATCTTATGCTGATGGGATTGAACGGAATGGCCATCGTTGAAGCACATACGGCGTCGCATTCGAGCGTAAAGTCTGCAACTGTACAAAACCCGACAAACGTTGCAATTGGCGCGAATGGTTTCTGGTTAACAACGTCCGATGCTGGGCTTCGAGGCTGGACACCAGCAACAGCCTTTGATGAGATGGAAAGCCAATCATCACGCTATGCAAATCCACTGAACATCGGTTTCAATTCACAATACATGGACATCTCCGATATGACGCATCCTGGGTATAGCATCGACCTTGTTTCCCCAGAGAATCCGGTTGCATTGAATTCTTCCATCGGTCAACCCGGCGTGCATGGACTGATGTTCCAAACCGTCCCACTGGTCATGACATCACCTGTCTCAAATGCAGCCGTTTGGGCAAAGTCGAACACGTTACGCTACGATGCGATTCTCGAACTTGACAATACGTCTGGCGTACAAGACAGTTTGCAACTTGCTATCAACAATGGACAACTCATCAACGGGACACGATTTGTGCCGATCAAACTCATCGCTCCTACAAACGGTTCACTTGAAGTTCGTTTGACATACGATTGGGTTCGTTTGGATACGCCGGTCGAAATTGCCGACATGTACGACCGCCCAGATGATGGCGGTGGCGCACTAACCGTAGAATGGACCTTGGTCCACGATCCTGACTTTAGCCGATATCTCGTCTATGTGAGCGACCAACCATGGACTGCACTCCCAACCGATATAGATCTCGTTGGTCGAATTATCGATAAATCTGAATCAATTCACAGTCGCTTAAAGGCTGATGTGACAACAGCGAAC
>JASLVI010000193.1 GCA_030741455.1 Candidatus Poseidoniaceae archaeon
TTCTTAATAGGCTGTCTTCTTGAAAATTGATTCATGAAAACGACAAATTCACCAGCTGAGTTAATTCAATTTCACACCATCCTTGCGACTGCAAATCTGATGGCAATAATTTGGCTTCTTTTACGGTTCATGACCCCATTTGGGTGGGCGTTTTCGACCGAATCATTCAGTGGGCACCTGATCATTGGCATACTTCTTTTCATCGGCACCTTCGGTGCCTTGTATTTCCTCCTAACCTCTTCTTCTCCCATTGAACAAGAAAAGAACATCATCGACGCAGATCATTGGAACGATGCTGAACGACGTGTAATCTCCTATCTTCTCTTCAATTCAGGCGAGTGTTTTCAATCGGAACTTTTGGAGAAATGCATGTTCTCGAATTCTGTGAAGGTCACGCGAACTGTGGCCAAGTTGTTGGAAAGGGGCGCTGTTCAAAAGTTTCGAGACGGCATGGGCAATCGACTCGTGTTGAATCATCATGTTTCCTTAACCAAAAATCGTCGATTTGAATTTGGAAAGTAAGTCTGTGACCTTGAAAGAATTGGTTTTCACGGGATTACACTACTGGATATAAGTAAGAAAAGGGGTATGTTCTTCCATGAGTGAAGATACACCCACTTTGGAAAATGAAGCAATAACGAACACCACTACTGCAATCTTAGCCAAAATTTTCTTTGGCTTTGCTGTGGTCTATCTCTTGCTGATTCTCAGCCAATTTTACTGGGCAGGGGTAGGGCTTCTGAGCGCCACTCCAGATACGTCCAATCACACCGCAACGGGGAACATCATCGCGACACTACCGGTCGGTTTGATTCTCGTTGGGTTGTATGTGACTGGCTACAAAGTAGCGAACCCACGTTCAAGCCTTCTTACAGGAGGCACTGTAGTTGCCGTGATTGCCATTTTCTGGACAGAATTGGCGAATTTCGTTTATGCACTGTACATCTACAAGCACATTTTTGGAGGCGGCGCACAATTGAGTTCCCTTGATCCACCAGGAGAAGTTGCGATTGGAACCATAGGCTATGTCTTGATGCTCGTCTTACCGATTGCAGTCATTGGATTTCTTCTTTACAAATTCAAAGGAAGTTTCCCAGTACCTGCTGATTGGCGATTAGCGGCGTTTACCATGGTTCCGTTCATCTTGTCTCATGTCCAATACATGCTCATTTGGCCATTTCAAGAAGGTTTCATGGGTGATGCAGAGGGCATGAGTTCCGCATTGCATCCAATCAACGGCGTCATCATCATGATCCTTGCCATTGAACTCGTTCGAAGGACCATGCCACTGGCATTTGGTGAAAGATACAGATTTGGATTTTCGGGTGGAGATGGCAGCAGCGGGAAGATTGCAACGTACCTCTATTATCTTCCAATGGCAATGCTCATCCTCATGTCGATTGGTGGCGTTCCTGAGACCATCTCCACTGCAATAGCGGGATTGTGAGTTGAAGTTGTCGCAAAGAAGGTTGTTGAACACCACTGCTGTCATCACAGTGCTTCTCTTCGCACTCATACCGCACACACCTTCTGTGAGTGCTGAGGATGCACAAGATGCTTCTTCAGAATGTGCCGCGATTGTGAGCATTGGTTCCGGGGGGATGTCATTCGAAGATCGAACGGTTGAAATTGAGGCAGGCCAAACCGTGTGTTGGATTTGGACCAATGAGACCATGGCTCACAACGTCGCACAGACTTCCGACAGATCAGATACCACAAGGATGGAAGGTGGCGTGTACAGCGGCGAGCCAAACACGACCGTGGACTTCCGTTACACATTTACGGAAAATCAAACCTTCTACTACATTTGTGAGCCACACGCATCCGTGATGAAAGGGGCTGTGATCGTTGGTTTAACTGATGAGAAACTCGGTGATTCAAATTCCGTTCCAGGGCTCACCAGTTTTTCTGTCATCATTTCCTTTGCTGCTGCTGCCTATACGATCCGATATCGTGAATCATTGAAACTTCACAGCACTGGTGACGAATCTCTTCCTGAATGGAAGGGTAGCGTCTAAAATGGCCCACGCAAG
>JASLVI010000194.1 GCA_030741455.1 Candidatus Poseidoniaceae archaeon
AGATTATGAAGATTCACAAACTGAAATCTGGACCTTCTTGCTTTCGTCGTCCACCGGGACGAAGTGCTGGAGCCGCTGGTGCTTTCGTATCAACACGCTTCTTTTCTGGTTCAGCGGAGCGAGTAAGGCCGCCACGGATTGGACCTGTTCGACCACGTCCAGCCATTCGCAACGAATCGGGAAGAATCAATGCAGCGATAGCAACACCATGATGGTCTTGACCTGCAGTCACCTCATCAACTGCAACATCGAAGGAGAGAACTTCAAGATCTCTGGAGGCGAGACGACGTTGGATGTTACGACGAAGAAGTAAAACGGTCTCTTCGTAATCAGCTTCGGTCGTAATGCTTGCAACGATTGCGCATTCATCACCTTCAGGAGTTTGACACATCGCATAACCAACGCCTGCACATGCAGTTGAGCCACTCCACGCATAGGCTGTTGCTAAGTGACACTCAACAAGCGAACCCATTGGAAGCGGTTCAGGAGGAACGATATTGAACCCAAGAGGGAGCATCGCACCTTGAACTTGAATGAGACGTGCGTCGCCAAGTCCTAATTCTACAAGTCCTTGATCAAAGGCATCTTCTGCATTTTCACCCCATGGTGAAACTGCTGTCATGAGCCAGCCTCGCGACGATTTTGAACCACCATCTGCACCTGCCATGAATGAATAGAAATCAATACAGTTCATGAACAAAATGGTGGAAAATGGTCGAATTATCCGAAACGCTATGAGAACAACACGCCTGGGGACATCATGGCAAAGGCATCAAGGCTCCTCTTGTTGCTTGCAACCATTGCACTATTTCTCCTTGCCATCATTATGCTTCTCAACAGCGACTCTGAATTCATGGCGATTCCATTGATTGGAATATCCGTCTTAGCAGGATTTGGCTACATGATGTTTGATGCAAACGAACCGAACAAACCGAAGAGTACGCCAGGAGCTATTGAATACAATCGAATTGCAGGTTCTGAAGACATAAACAAAGAAACGCTACCAGATGTCACACAAAGTGACTATGATGTTCCGATTCTCTAACATCATTCACTGAGGTAATTGGAAAACCATTGATCTTCCTCAGTTTTTGGAAGCCCCCTTGGTACCTTCTTAGACGAGCCACGAACAAGAAGGAAGAGGACCAATGCACCAAGGACAGCGATTACACCGATGAGAAGAGGTTCCTTTGAAGTTGAATCCTCTGCTTTCTTATCATCGTCCTTATCCTTCGTTTCCGATGGTTCAATGATAACTTGAGGTTCAATGAGACACGTTGTACAGAACAATGCATCAAACGTCATTGTATTACCGGAACCATCCGTGGCAGTAAAGGTGAACGTGATGTTTTCAATTCCTTCGAGGATTGCGACATCAATGCTCGATGTCAACTGAGAGGCATCCAGCGTTTGACTCTCAGATTGTGTCGAACTCGAATAGCTCAAAGAAACAACATCGCTCGAGAATGTGAACTTAATCGAATAATTGTCAGGTTCAAGGTTCGAGAATGTGGAAGATTCTCCTCCCGTAAACCAACGACTTGTTTCAAGCGATAAGGATGAATCATACAACTTAAGTTGAACTTGAGGGTCTTGCCGATCTTCTCGAACGGGACTGCTTTGTTCCCAATCGCTAAATTGGATTGAATTACCAAATGCATCCACTCCTCCAATAGCATATACCGGGTTCACAACTTCACCTTCCTGCGCAATGGTTTCAACATACATCATATGAAGGGAAGATCCTTGATTGACCATTTGGCCAATAAAGACCCATGAAGATTCATCGGTCAAATCATTGTTTAGATTTCGGTAAAGTCTCCATTTTGTACCATCTTCATCCGCACGACCAGCCCAACGAAGCTGCGTTGTTCCATTCGCAAAATAATCTGCATCAAGTGAATCGGGTACGGTTGGAGCCAGAGTATCCTCAACGATTGGAAGCATCAATGAATTGTAGGACAGGGTGATG
>JASLVI010000195.1 GCA_030741455.1 Candidatus Poseidoniaceae archaeon
CGACGCTGCAGCAATGCCAAACAAGCCAATCGACAAGCCACTTCGACTACCTATCCAAGACGTCTACAAGATCTCTGGTATCGGTACTGTCCCTGTTGGTAAGATTGAAACCGGTACTCTGAACTCTGGTAAGAACGTTGTATTCAACCCGTCCCAGAAGTCTGGTGAAGTCAAGTCGATTGAGATGCACCACACCATTGTCGACAAGGCTGAGCCTGGTGACAACGTTGGTTTCAACGTTCGTGGCCTAGCAGCTGACGAAATTCGACGAGGTGACGTTGCTGGATATTCTGACAGCGAGCCAACCTTCGTTCGACACGACGAGCACTTCGTTGGACAAATCCAACTTATGGATATTCCAAAGGCTGTTTCCGTCGGATACACCCCGGTTTTCCACGCTCACACTGCACAAGTTGCTGTCAAGTTCATGGAACTTCTTGAGAAGACCAACAAGCAAGGTAAGGAAGCAAACCCATCGTTCCTCAAGAACGGCGATGCATGTTTGATTCGTTTCCAACCAACCAAGCCAATGGCAATCGAGCAAATGGACAAGTTCCCTGAACTTTCCCGATTCGCTATCCGTGACATGGGTAAGACCGTCGCAGCTGGTGTTTGTCTCAAGATCGAGAAGAAGTGAGTGAAAACCACTCATTGATTTGAACTGGAGGAGCAGAGTATGGCAGCCGTTACCGTCATCAAGTTGACTGGAAACAACCACTCTGATATCGACCAGGTTGCAAGTCAAATTCGAAACATTTGCACCCAAAGCGAAACCAAGCTTCGAGGACCAATCCCTTTACCAACACGCCGTCTGGTCGTTCCTGTCCGACGTGCACCTGATGGTGAAGGAAGCGAAACCTACGATCACTGGGAACTTCGTGTCCACAAGCGCTTGTTGGAAATGCACATCAACTCCGGTAAGGACGAAAGTGCGCTCCGCTTAGTTGCAAAGATCGACATTCCTGACTCTGTTACCATTGAACTTTCAATGCGCACAGTCAACTGAAGGTTGAGATAGCAAACAACGTGAGCATCATTGATGCTCAGGCTTACAATGGGGCAGCTTCAGCTGTACCTGATTCAATGAGCCAGTTCGCCATTGTTTCATCCAAATTGTGTACGTCACCAATTTGCAACATCAACTCTGATCCATCTGCAGTTGCGATCGGTTCGTCAAACGATTGAATAATTCGAATACGGATTTTAGGTCCAGATTCAACCGCAGGTTCTTCTTCCATCCAATCATCATCGATTGCGGACTTGCTCGAAGGTGCTAATTCCATTGCAGCACCGTGCCGTCCTTCCTTCGTTTGTGGAGGTGCTTCGACTGGTGGAGCCGGTTCTTCGATAGCATGTTCGGAAGGGTCTTGCGCAACTTCGTACGCATCCCATTCAAGTGCTGCAATCCTATCCTCTTCATCAACATCGAATGCATCCATCGGTTCTGGCTCCTCATCTTCGAAAACCAATGCAGGTGGAGCACGATCAGTTAATGCTTCTTCGGTAAAATCATCCAATTGCATCGTGCCTGGCTTGTGTGTTGGCTCGATGAATTCCATTTCACCACGAAGACCATCTTGCATTTCTCTCCATCCAATGGTCATCTTGAACTTGTCCATTTCCTTCTCAATCGCATTGTATAATGCTCGCTCAGCAGCATCTGCCTTCTGCCAATCCATGGGCGGAAGCGGTGTTGCAACATCACTGACACTTGTCGCCATACGCAGTGACTGTGAAGCAGCATGTTGCATCATAGCAACCATGCGACGTCGAGCCAATTCTGAAGCGATATGACGAACGTTTGCTTGCCGCTTCTGTTCGTTCTGAACTCTTAGATCTGCGCCATGCTTTCGAATCATACCATGAATCTCAAGATCGAGTGTTGTCAACAATCGCTTGACCATTTCCCAGAAATCCTTGCGTGGAAGATGAACGGGAACATGACGGTTGGTTTGCTGCCGATATG
>JASLVI010000196.1 GCA_030741455.1 Candidatus Poseidoniaceae archaeon
TTCGACGTTGCAGTTCAAGAAAGGGGTGAAGCCTTTTCGATTTCTGACATCAATCGAGCATACATTGCAGAAGGAAAGGCGGAATTTGTCTCAGTTGGAGCTGAAACGTGGGTTGATTGTGGCACCCCTGAAACACTTCTTCAGGCCAGCATAATGGCGAGGGAAGGAAAATTGAATCCTCGGCCGTTTCGTGAAAGGTGATTGAAATGAAGATTGGAATTATTGGTGCAGGCATGGTTGGTGGAGCAATTGAGCATTGCTTTGCACACGCACACGAACTGTTTGTTCACGATCCTGTACGAGGGACCGATTTATCGATTGTGACCGACAATGTTGATTTCGCGTACATTGCTGTACCAACGCCCCCTCACCCTGAGACAGGTGCATGCGATACCCGTATTGTCGAAGCAACCTTGGATGCTTTACCAAACGGGTTTACTGCTGTCATCAAGAGTACTGTCGTGCCCGGAACAACACAGCGATATCATGAGCAATATCCACATCTGAAAATAGCCTATTCTCCAGAGTTCCTTGTCGAGCGACAACGTTTGGAAGATTTTGCCAACCAGGATATTCTCGTTTGTGGAACGCATCATGCGGATGTAGCAGAACGCGTCTTTGAGCAACATCGTCAGGCTGGTGTTTTGCGACGTGAACAAACATTTCAGGTGACGCCGACACAAGCCGAATTGGTCAAGTATACCAAAAACACATTTTATGCAATGAAAGTTACCTTTGCTAACCAATTGTACGATATCTGTGAAGGGCTTGGTGAAGATTGGTACAAGATTCGAGAGATCATTACTGCAGAACAAGCCCAACCAATTGGACCTTCACATCTCGATCCAATCTTTGGATTAAATCGTGGTTTTGGTGGGAAATGTTTGCCCAAGGACTCCCTTGCACTTGGCGTCCTTGCAGAGCAACTCGGTGTCAAGTACGATTGGATGGATGCAATGCAAAAGGACAACGAGCGATTACGTGCCATGTTAACAGGTAAACCAAGTGATGTGGTCACGAATGATGACTAAATTCGTTGGTTTACACGAGCGATGGGCGCCTCGTGGTTCGTTGGGACGGTTTGCGTTAGCGGGAGCGTTTAACAGTTCGATCTTCTTCTTCGCATGGACTGTTTCGATGTGGTTGTTTCCAGAAATTGACGTTCGACTTCTATGGGGGCTATTCTGGGGGCTTACGGGGCTCCTTGCACACTTTGTACATCGGCTGTACACATTCGATAGCCACAAGTCCCTTGCTTGGACACTTCCTGCTGCAATTCCTGTTTATGTGGGAAGTTTGGTTGGTTCCAGTCTGACCATCGGGTGGTTGTCTGAGCGATACCCAGACCAAATCGAATGGATGGGCATACCCAATATGTTGTGTTGGGGGATTCTGATTTGGCTGACGATGCGAATCTTCGTGTTCCAATTCTCACCATCTACACAGCATGCGTCTCAAGAAGATCAAACGGAATAATGCTCAATGCTTCTTCGTGCGTTGCTTCCAAATCGACTGGGCACGCTGATCCAGCATGAACTGCTGCAAGCCAAGTACGCGCACAAACGCACCATGAATCGCCGGGTTTCAATCCGGGGAAAGAAAAATGCGGGGCAGGCGTCATCAAATCATTACCTTGGGATTTTGCAAACTCAAGAAAGTCTTGCGTAACGACACAACAGACTGTATGTGAGCCACGATCGTTCTCATCGGTATTGCAACAACCATCACGGTACCAGCCAGTCAATGGATCGGTTGAGCAGGATTTGAGTTCTGTACCTAGAACGTTGATCGATGGATGCATAATGATGCCTTGCGTACCTCCTCTATGAATCATCGTGTGGAAGCACGGAATTTCATTCAAAATCAATGTTTTGAACGTCGTTGGAGGCGA
>JASLVI010000197.1 GCA_030741455.1 Candidatus Poseidoniaceae archaeon
ATACGGTGCACAGGTTGTCGAAGATGAACAGAGTTTCCTGGTCACGGCAAAACCAGTTGAAGAAGCATCGTTTGAGATTCCATTCCTTGCCATTGGAGCAGGTCTTGCCACAGCATCATGTGTGATATTGGTTCTTCACTTGCGACGAGGGACTTCATCGGAAGAAAGCACAGACACTCAACCAACCAAGTCGAAAGAGAAGAAACGTAAACAAGAGGAAAAGAAGGCGGAACCGGTTGAGAAAACCTGTCCCGCTTGTGAACGCACATTGCGCATACCAGGCGATTATTCTGGAACGGTTCGTTGTCCTGATTGTTCCGAGAAATTCCAGGTTGAGGCTGAAGAATCGATTGATATCGATGATGAATTGGAATCGATCGATGAGCCAGAACCTGTCGAGAAGACCGTTGAATCTAAGATCGAAATTGCTTGCCCTGAGTGTTCTTCAAAGCTCCGAGTTCCATCGACGTACAGAGGATCAGTCCGTTGTCCATCATGTTCCAATGTATTTTCAGCGGCTTAGATAAACAGAAACGTTTCTAATTCAGAACGACATGGTATAATCATGGCGGGCCATTTTCAGGAGTTTGAGGATGAATACCTTGAAACCATGTATGAGTTCTTTGAAAGGGATGAACACTCGAGGGTTCGTACTGGTGATTTAGCTGAACGTCTCAAAGTTTCTCCTGCTTCTGCAACTGAAATGATTCAGAGATTATCGAGCAAAGGTTACATCGACTATGAGCGATACAAAGGAGCGAAGTTGACACAAAAGGGACTAGAACACGGTCAAATGATGAAACGTCGACATCGCCTCGCTGAAGTACTCCTCGATCGTATTCCCTTCGATGGCAATATGCACGAAACCGCCTGCCGTTTGGAGCATGCCATCGATGATGATCTCGAGGTTGCATTAACGGTTCTACTTGGAAATCCTGAACTCGATCCAAGTGGGCGTATTATTCCCGAAACGGGGGCTCATCTCGATACGAGAATACGTGCATATGGCGAAACACATCTTCAACTCTCCGACCTTGAGATGAATCAGTCTGGAACAATTCAAGGTATGTTGATTTCAGAGGGCTTGCAATCTCTCTTGCAAGAATCGCTTGCTTTGGGCGGAATGATCACTTCATGTGGTTCGGGTCTCTACAAAGTCGACGATACTGAGATTATGTTGGATGATGCGCTTGCCAAGAATATTATCGTACAACGAATCAACAGCGAAAATTAAGACAATGCTGTGATTTATCACCGAACGCTTTTGAGTCTCAGCATCGAGGACCTTGTGTGAGCGAGACTGCTGTTGACACATCGGATGAAGCATTGACTTCGTCCTTGTTCGAGCGAGAACGGGTACTGCTCTCCATTGACAACCAACTAATTTCCCTTGGTTTGAGATTAACGCTTCTTCTTCCAGCCTTTTCACTATTCATTCTTCTTGGTGCTTGGGCGTACGATGGAACAGATCCCAACTGGTGGGAGTCCAGTATCAAGCCATCAGTACAACAATCATTCAGTTCAACATTGCTGCTTCTCGGTACGGTCATTGGAATTGGTTGGTTGCTCACATTAGGAATCCATCGATATCGAATTGCCCTCTCTCACTCAGCATTTGTCCATGCTGTCAAGGCTTCAGAAAATCGCCATCAGAGTATCGAAGCCTTACATGGCTACGATGGTATGGCGCATCGAATCCAAAAGCAGTTGCGAATGCATTCACTCTCCTTTACAACCGTCTTAATCGCCCTAATTGGACTTGGAGGCGTTCTTTTGTTTGGGCTTGCGAGTTCCCTTGGTGAGAACATATTCCTCGCCTCTTGGGGCATGCTTCTTTTGGCTCTTGGATTCCATATGAATACACGACAAAACCGGTTCAA
>JASLVI010000198.1 GCA_030741455.1 Candidatus Poseidoniaceae archaeon
TCAAAGACCTAGATTGACAAGAGGCGGCTGAGAACCATGCTTCAACGTGATGATATTGCTCAAATCATTGAAGAATACGATCGAATGAAACTTCGAATCGGCATGACTGCATCACATTCTGCACTCGATATCTGCGATGGTGGTATCGAAGAAGGGTTTCCTACCGTAGCATATTGTCAAGAAGGACGCCACAAGACTTACGCGAATTACTTCAAAACCAAGCGCTCAAGTTCAGGACGTGTTCTTCGAGGCATGGTGGACAAGGCGATCGTTATGCCCTCATTCAACGATGTCATGGACGAATCAATGCAGATTGAAATGCGAAAGCGGAATGTTGTTTACATTCCAAACAGATCATTCACATCTTATTCATCCATTGAGGATGTTGAGAACAAATTCAAAGTTCCACTCTTCGGTTCTCGAAACATGTTGCGAATGGAAGAGCGAACAGAAGAGCAAGATTACTACTGGATTCTCGACAAGGCAGGACTTCCTTATCCTGAAGCCATTGAAAATCCTGAAGATATTGATTGCTTGGTCATTGTCAAACTTCACCATGCGCAAAAGAAACTCGAACGTGGCTTTTTCACATGCGCATCGTATGCAGAATACAAGGAAAAGTCTGAAGTTTTGCTCAAGGATGGAATTATCGATCAAGCATCCCTTGATGGTGCTCGAATAGAGCGCTACGTGATTGGTCCAGTCTTCAACCTCAACTTCTTCTACAGTCCACTTGCTGATGAAGGAGAGAAACTGGAACTTCTCGGTGTTGACTGGCGATTTGAATCATCTCTGGATGGACACGTTCGATTGCCTGCTCCACAACAGATGACCATGCCTGCGCATCAAAAGATTCCAGAGATGACCGTTGTTGGGCACAATACGGCAACTATTCGTGAATCATTGCTCGAGAAAGCGTTTGAACTTGGAGAGAAATTCATCAAAGCAAGCAAGGAGCACTACAACCCAGGAATCATCGGACCATTCTGTCTACAAACCTGCATTGACAAGGACATGAACTACTGGATTTACGATGTTGCACCTCGTCTTGGCGGAGGAACCAACGTCCACGTCAATGTTGGACATCCATACGGAAACGCCCTTTGGCGAAAACCAATGAGCAGTGGCCGACGAATTGCCATGGAACTTCGAATGGCAGCAGAACAAGATCGCTTACTCGAAGTATTGACCTGACCAAACGTCGTTCGTTTCAACCTACAGATTGACGCGCCTTAGAACATCAAATTGGTTCCCACGGTCTTGAAGGCTCTTTGAAATGTGCCAAAACACATAGGTATACATCTTGTTTGAATCATCGAAAAATTACTACCATTCCTCGTGAAAAAGATCCATCTTTTCGATTGTTTGTCTGGGTTTCCACTTCACACCCAAGTTCTCAGCCAGTTCCATTGAATCAAATTTCCCTCTCACGAACAACATGGTAGGTCTTAGAGCCCCCTCACCTTTGAGATACTCGTCCGTGCAGATTATTACTGTATTTACTCCAGGGCCTGCTCGCCCCGCTTCGAAGGTTCTTACGCACTTAATTTTAGATAACTCAATCGACTCAGAATTGGCATAGAACCATGGCCATATTCCGTAGAGGTCCTCAGATAGAATAACCAAGTCATTTTTGTAATCTATCGTCAAAGTTTTCCGAGTCAGCGCCCCTCCAGCCATTCCAAAGAGGAATATGAACCAGGTGACACCCATTGTGGGAAGCATGCACAGGGCTATACCATAATAATCAGGGTCCTGATGCCACAGGATTAGCAGAATGACTATGATGGGGCCGAACCAAAATGGAGATGTAACCATCAATGAAAGTATAGCGCCGGACG
>JASLVI010000199.1:0-1048 GCA_030741455.1 Candidatus Poseidoniaceae archaeon
AGGGCAGATAGCGGCACCAATGATGCTTACAATCAGTGGCAAGAACAGGGCTTGCCAGGCCAGCCAGGGGCCGATGAAACCTACCAAGCTGTACTACAAGCCTACGGTTGGTTACTAACAACTCCCGGAGCACCATTGTTGTATTACGGCGATGAATATGGCGAATATGGTGGCGCAGATCCTGATAACCGGCACATGTATCGAAATGAAACTTCTTGGAGCACAATGGAAACACAATTGTTTGAGAACATCTCAGAACTTGGCAAATTACGTTCTGAATCGATTGCATTACAACGTGGTGAATACAGTACAAGATTAGCAATGTCGAATCTCTTGGTCTACAATATGACGCATGAAGATCAGGTCATGTCCGTTGTCCTCAATCGTGGTGCGCCGACGACCGTTGGTGGCTTTGAGAGTAACGACATTGTTCGTTTTGGTGAATCCTCAATACTCGATGGTACACTTTCAGTAGGGGCACATTCTGTGACCGTTATCGAACTTGATGCTGATATCGTCGTGGTACCAATATACGGCTGTACAGATTCGACAGCAACGAACTTTGATGCATCTGCTACTGAAGATGATGGATCCTGTGAATATCCTTCTGAACCAATCCTCGGTTGTACTGATAGCACTGCAACGAACTTTGATGCTGAGGCAACCCAAGATGATGGGAATTGCCAGTATGAAACTGACCCTGTAGACCAATGCGCCGATGTATTCTGTGATGCATGTCCTGATGGATGGATAACGATACCCGCAGAGGAAGGCGAATGTTGCCCAAGTTGTCAAGAGCCCATTGAAAGCAACCAAACAAACACGACAACACAAACGAACGAAACGACAAACGAAACGAGTTCAAACAATGAAACGGACGGAAATGAATCTGACATGCAAACCTGTGATCTTTGCTGTGGTGAGACCTACGAACACCCTGCTGATCAACCATGTCCGGTTGCAGCGTGCCTTCCATGTGAAAATACGGAAACATCGGATTCCAAATCGTCTGCAATAACACTCACACGAACATTGTTGATTGGAGGAA
>JASLVI010000199.1:1058-1787 GCA_030741455.1 Candidatus Poseidoniaceae archaeon
TCCATGTGAAAATACGGAAACATCGGATTCCAAATCGTCTGCAATAACACTCACACGAACATTGTTGATTGGAGGAATCATCATTGCAGCTCTCATCCTCGGTTTGTCTGGAAGAAACAAAGGATTGCAAGAGGATGAATCGTTTGAAATCGGTTTGAATGATCAAGAGAATTGATTGTAGAATTCAAGATAATCTTGAATCATTCGTTGACCAGTAAATCCTGCTGATGCTGCAATACTTGCTTTCATCATCTCGGCCCAACCATCACCATCTTGCTCCCAGAGTGGGATGACATCATGTTGAAGGACGTTGTAGATGTTATCTGCATCTCTGTCATCGTTACGGTCATCTTCCGCATTTCCAATGGCCCATCCATTCACGCCATGAATACAGGCTTCTGGCCACCATCCGTCGAGAATCGAACAGTTCGGAACACCATTCATTGCAGCCTTCATGCCAGATGTGCCTGATGCTTCCATCGGACGAATTGGATTGTTTAACCAAATGTCAACACCACTGGTCATCATTAATCCGGTATGCATGTCGTAATTCTCGATGAACGCAACTGGAATTTCGTCAGCGATTTGTTGTGCAGATTCAAAGATGTCACGAATCAATTGTTTACCACCTTGATCTCTTGGATGCGCTTTGCCAGAGAAAACGAATTGAATCTTTCCTGCACCAATTGCCCGAAGTCGTTCCAAATCTTTGAACACAAGATTTGCACG
>JASLVI010000019.1 GCA_030741455.1 Candidatus Poseidoniaceae archaeon
TCTTCTTGTTCTGTGTCGCACTCTCTGTGCCGATGCTTATGGTTTTGAAAAACAAGAAAAAACTACTCGACCCTGGTAAAGAACGATTGACATGGTGCACGCTTCTTTCGACAGCGATCATGGTCTACACAATTGCTGCAATTGTTCCTTCAGCTGGTGTTGCACTCATCGACGTTTCATGTGAAGACGATGCAGGTGCATTGTTGAGTGAAGTTGATGTTCTTGCAGGCGCAACAGATGCTTGTGAAGCACTCCAGTACCGTTATGCTCCAATGCTCGGAATGGTTGCTGCAATCAGTTGGGCTTGGCCTCGTGGAAAGAAGATCATCGACGATTTAAGCGATGATTTCTTGGATGGATTGAAAGATTGATTCAGGAACATGTGTTCAAATACTGAGCCTCTTTTCTAACACCATGCGAAGACTGCTGTGTTTTGCCCTCATCCTTTGTCTTCTTCAAGGAAATCTCGGCCTTGAGATGGAACAGGAAACGGAAACACACGTCGTGACAGTTGACAGTACCAACCTTCGATTTACACCTTCCACATTGACCATCAATGAAGGCGATACACTTCGATTCGTTTGGGGAGGACAGGCACTTCCTCACAATTCTGTTGAAGAAAACGGCGTGTTCGATTCTGGCGACGCAAATCGCAATGTCGACTATGGACACGTTTTCGATTATGATTCTGCAGGAACGTACAGTTTCTTTTGCGAACCTCATCAAGCGGTTGGAATGACAGGATCTGTAACAGTTGTTGATGCTGAGGCTCCTATTGATGAAGAACAAAACAACACGATTGGGACGTCCACAAATGAAGGCGAAGCTACCTCGAACAATGTTCAACTTGGACTTGCAGTTGGAATGATTGCTCTCCTTGGAGCAGCACTCTGGCGTGCTCGAATCTATGATTGATCGAGAACTGCATCAACAGGTTTCAATTCAGAAGCCTTGGTGATGGTCATATCACCAGACATATCTCGCCAAGGGTCCTCTCCTCGAATGAATTCTTTGATGGTGGTTTTGCCTTTGATGAGATCTCGAACCGTATGTTCGGCTACGAGGATACTCGGTAAGAGGAACGAACTGGTGACGAATGCGAAGATGATGAGTAAACACATCAGCATGAAGAAGTTCTCCAATCCAGGGAATGCAGCAAGGAATCCAGCCGATATACCTGCAACGGTTGTAATGGTCGTTTCGAAAATTGTCTGACCCGTTTCTTCTATAGAATGAGCAATTCCTTTGGAGTTCTCTCCTTCTTCTTGGATTCTGTGCATGACGTGAATCGCATCATCAACTCCGATTCCGAATACGATGGTTCCAATCATCGCTGTGAAGATGTTGACGTTCACATCCCCACTTTGCATCAGCAACGGTTGCCATAAGATGACGACTGCAACAGGAACCATTGTGATGATTCCTAAGCGAATCGATCGGAAGACAATGGCTAGAACGATGGTCAGAATAAGCATCGTAAGGATGGTCGTCCGGGATTGTGTTTCATGAATACCTTCGTTGATATCGAGTGAAACCGGTAGGCCGCCTGTCAATTTCGAGGTTCGAGTTTGTTGTAATTCAGGCGGTTCGGAAAGGATTGCATCGATTTCATCACGCAGACCAGAAGCAATATTCAGGTTCATGTATGGTTGGTCAACATAGATGATACCCTTCGTTTCTTGCTGATTGAGCAACATTGAACGAACTTCAAGCGAGAGTGTATCGATGGCAACATTGACCATATCTCGGCGTAGTCCTTCTCGGCCATCTGGGCCAGTCGCCTCAAGGCCCAACCAGAGATTGCACTCAATAGGGTCGTTGCTTTCCCAACATTCATCATGGAGTAAATCCCACAATGAGCCTTCATACAAAACAAGATCATCCGTGAGTTGAATCGTGACAGGTATCGCCTTGAGGAAGGTCACGATGCTTGTTGTATTCGTACTGTCAACTGCGTCAATACGTTGTTCCAAACGATCGATGGCATCCAATACTGGTAAGTCGCGAATGTTCGTTGTTCCATTATCATGTAGACGGTTGGTCGCATCATAGACAAACATCGAGGTTTGTCCACTATCGAATTGTTCGGAATATTTTGCGATCTTGTCGAGCGATTCAATACCTTCTGGAGCTTCACTTGAGCCAGTGATCGGTTCGTTCAATTCATCCAAATTTGCAATACCATAGACGGTAACACTGGAGGACACAAGGAGGATGACGAGGAAATAACGAATTGGTACTTTGCCGATGTTTTTCCACATACCAGGATTCGTTCGTTTGTGGAACTTAAGCATCCACGCAAGAGCAGGAACAAGAATGATGGAGAACAAGAGCGTTGACATAATTCCAACAACGAGTGTAAGTCCTACGGATCGAATTGGTGCAATGTTGACGATGGTTGGTGCAATGAGGACAGAGAAACCAACGATGGTGGTCAAAGCAGAAAGGAAGACGGCAACACCGGTTGAACCTGCCATCGTCGTTACACAACGAATGTAGAATTCTCGATCCCAAATTTCAGGCTCTTCAAGCAGTTCCTTCCCTTGACGCTTCCTCGTATTGTTTTCCTTGAGAATCCGTTCGATTTCTTTCCGCCGCACTTCTTCAATACGGTTGACCATGTGCAATGCATAGTCCACGCCAAGACCGATGAGAATTGGGAAGGTTGCAACAATCATCGGCGTAAGTGTCCATTTGAGGACAACAGAAGCACCGAATGTAACGCCCAAGGCAAGAAGAATTGGTGTTCCTGTGATGATAACAACCTTTGCAGAGCGATGAAGGAACGAGATGATGAGAATGGTGAACAGAATCGAATACGGCATCATCTTGACAAGGTCATCATAGATTGCGTCCGATACATCTTCCAACGTCTTGGTCAAACCAGTCACCGTCATCTCAGTCGATTGAGAGTCCCTCGGTCGGCTGTCGATAATATCTCCAAAATGATCCAGAAGCGCATCAAATTCATGCCACGGGGCAGGAACATCAGAACGCATTCCTACGATGATTGCCGTCGTATCCCATACGCCATCACCATCCATGTCATTGGTTGGATCACCATCCCCATCGCTGTCAACACTGAGATCGTTATCGTTGGTATCTTTGATGAGCGCTTCAAATGAACCACTTGAATTGGCGATAATTTGGTCTATTGTTTGCTGGTCGGGGATAGCATAACGGCCGCCTGGTGGAAGACTATCACATTGAAAGTCGACAGGAATCCGAGTGTTGACAGCATGTTCACACATCGATGCATTGAATCTTCCATCCGTTGAATTAATCTCCTTCATGATTTGAGAAGGTGAAATAATCCACAAGACGCCGTCAATTTCTCCATAATCACCTTTGTTGAAATCCATACCACGTCCAACATTTGATCCTCCGATGTTGTCATCATCTCCTTCAATCCAACTTATTTCTCGAAGGATTTTCTCATCCGTAATGTTGTCACCAAGACCTCCGCCTAAGCGTGCATTATCGGTTTGAATGTAAATCACAGCTATATCGGTCGACCATTCCTCTCGAACTTCAAGGAGAAGATCGGTCGATTCAGCCCCATCTGGAAGGAAGATTTCGACATCATCCTCAATTTGAGATTGAAAATCAAGACCTCGCTGACCTAGGAAAGCAGCGATGACGATGAGAAGTAAAACGAAGACTGCAGGCGATGCGAGGACCGTTCTGTACAATTGTTCCGTACGTTTTCGAGCATACGAATTGAACTCCCCTTGCCACTTTTCGATTTGGTCACGAGCAGGTTCCGTCCGCTTGCGGAAACTCTCGAGCATTGCTGAGAGTTGTCCTGCCATGATTCAACCACACGAAGTCGCTTGAAGAACAATGCGACGATTTGGACTCAGTCAAGTCCGAATTCTCGGACCAAAAGGATTCGCAAGAAACCTCGTACAGTCTGAAGAATAAATCCGGTTGTAATCAGGGCCAAACCAAGAACACCAATCCAAACCGCAGTCAGGCCTTCTCCGAGAACAGTATCGATTTGTGTCGTAAATCCAGTTGCCGTATTCATGCCCATTGCAGCACCCGTTGCAAGAAGTCCTAGGCCAGGTATGCCGAGCGTAAGGAGCGGTTTCTTTTGTGAGAGAGATAGAAGTGCCCATGATAGGACAGTAAATCCGTGTGAGATGGCTGTAAAGTTCGATCCTTTTGGTACATCGTAGCGGATGATGGTTGGAACTTCCTGAATGCTCAGTTGCTTCTCCTTTGCATCTTCAAGCATTTCGAGTGAAAGTTCCATTCCATCAGCATCGAATCGGAGTCTGTCGATGGCTTTACGTGAAAATGCACGGAATCCAGATTGAGTATCCTTGATGCCCAAATCGCTGGTAAGGTTGCTGGCAGCGGTGATGACCTTGATGCCGAGACGGCGGTATGCAGGCATATCGTTGCCCTCTCCGCCTTCAATAAATCGTGAACCAATTGTGAAATCAGCTTCCTCATCGAGAATCGGTTGAACCAATTTTGGAATGTCGGATGTATCGTGCTGGCCGTCCGAATCAAGAACGACCAAGACATCTGCGTCCTTTGAACGCATTGTCTTGAAGAGTGTTTTCAACGCAGCACCGTATCCTTGGTTTCCACGATGTCGAATGACGGTAGCTCCACATGCCTCTGCAATGCGTGCACTAGAGTCCGATGATCCATCGTCGATGCAGATGACCTCATCGACGTGGCGAAGTGCCATGGTAACAACAGTGCCTATGGTTTCTTCCTCGTTATACATAGGCATGCCTGCAACGACACGAGGAGGCTCACACCCAGTCTCCATGTTAAAACCTCGAAAATGTAGAATATATAGTTCTACTCCCGATAATCGGTCTTTTTGAAGTGAATAGGGAGCACTGCTCAACCGGAATTGAGCAGTGCTCGGAAACATGTACACGCATGGACATGGTCGAGAACTTCACCTTACTCCTCTATGAATCAATCGAGGAGTTGTGAAACAGTCGTGACAGCTCGCTCACCAGCGATGACCCGCTGGAGTGCAGCCATGGACACAACGAGAGGAACGTAGGATTCCCCATCACTTGTTTCATAGGTTTCGCAGTCTGCGAACGATGCGGTGTTGATGGACAACTTGATCGCTCCGCCAGCATTGCTGCGGCGAACGTATCCTACCAACATGGTTCGGCTTTCTTCGGTTTGCTTCGTTTCTGTTTTCTTGGTTTTACTCATGTTCAACACATCCCCTCACTTGGTGAGGTAAGACGAACATTTTCGTCAAAGATTATCAAACAATCGAAGCAGTGGCATCATGCACTCAATAATGAGAACATTATTCTGGATTAATGCTCTAATTTCGAACAATCATTTCATCATAGAGTTTGAGATTCAACAGAATTTCACCAAAGTCTCTCGCATACGCACACATCCGACGAATGGATTCTGACATTCGAAAGAGAAGCAAGTCTTGTTTGGATAACTTTCGTTCACCAATGAGTTCATCTTCAAAATTGAGAATATCTTGCTGTGTTTTTTTGAGAGCTTGTCGACACTCCTCAATCTCGTTGGAATTACGCGTTCGTATGTTGATCATCAAACGCTTCAACGTATCTTGCCATTCGATGAGTTGTGCAATGGGTTGTTTGCTTTGATCGATGACTGTATCATTGTTCTCTTCAATCAATTGTGCCATTTGGTAGGCATGGTCCATCATCCGTTCCAACGAGCGAGCGAGATTGCTGTATTCTACGGCCTGATTTCGTGTCAATTTTAGTGCAGATGCGACCAAATGTGAGTCAAGTGCAACACTCAATTGCCTGTTGACAAGATACAACAATGCATCAACTTCTGATTCTCGTTCATCGACATCTCCAAGAAGATTCTTTTCTTGACCGGATGCCACAGAAACGATGTCTTTTGTGAGCGATGTAAGTTGTGAATACATTCTGTTGATGCTCGCAATCAATGGCATTTCGGCTGCGTTGATTAAACACTTTAGATCAATCCTACTTTCGGTTTCATTCATACGTTCAAAGCCTCTTGTGTTCCGGAGGAAGCGACGGATTTGTCGTTGCAAAAATCGATTATCAGGTTTTGAGTGAACAATTCGTATCGAATCAGCACCTGCAAGATAGGCGCCCATGAGATGGTCGTGAATCGATGCTTCAGGAATATCGTCGGCTTTGATGGTGATGATTTTTTCTTGATTTGCCAACATCTCGAGTGGTGTTAATCGGAGTGCTCCACTCGGTCGCCAATCGACACGAATCGAATCGCGTGGACTCAAATCCATTTGCTCAATCCATGGCTTTGGTAAACTGAGTGTATAGGTGACTCCACCTGTTAGTTGCACTTTGCGAACATCGATCTCGCCTGGTCCGAACGCCATGTCTCTCAGTTCTTCGACTATTTACATCTATATAGATTACATGGACTCTAGGTATTATACTGTATTGAGAGAGTTTGCCAACATGGAACCAGTCACGATGGTTGTTATCGGTTTAGCGTTGATTGTATGTGCCTATATGGCTTGGAACATTGGTGCGAATGACGTCGCAAATGCGATGGGTACTTCGGTTGGATCACGTGCACTTACTCTCAAGCAAGCGGTCATTATTGCTGCTATCTTCGAGTTCGCTGGTGCTTTCTTCGCTGGTGATGCCGTAACTGAGACTGTTCGTAAAGGAATTTTAGAGATTCCATTTGGAGAGGATGGCACGGTCTCCAAAGAAATATCACAAGACATTGCATTCGGATTCATTGCCGCAATGATGGCGGCAGCAGTTTGGCTGACGATAGCAACAAGATTTGGCCTTCCGGTTTCTACCACACACTCGATTATAGGGGGTATCGTTGGGGTAGGGCTTGTTCTTGAGGTCGACCATGATGCTGACTACATCAACTGGGGAAAACTAGGGGAAGTAGTACTCAGTTGGATTGCAAGCCCATTGATGGGTGCAATCCTTGCATTCTTCTCGTATTGGATAATAAAGAAAACAATCCTTGATGCGAAAAACCCCGAAGAGAGATCCCTCTGGCTTGCTCCAATACTTGCATTCCCTACATTCTTTGTTCTTGGTATTGCCCTTCAATTTAAGGCTCTCAAAGGATTCTTTGCAAGAGCTGATAAGAACGGATGGATCAAGGATAAATCTGACTGGTTACCATACAAACCCAAGGATGGAGTTACTGGCAGCTGGAATCCAACATCTGATGTTGCATGGTTGCCTACCAATTCGCTAATTCTGGCAGCGATAATCGGAGCAATTGCTAGTTTGGGATTGTACTTCGTTCTCCGTCGAACGGACATTAATGAGGAGGTAAAGGGCTTCAGGGGTGTTGAGCGGATATTCATTTGGCTACAGATCATCACTGCTGCTTACGTCGCTTTCGCCCATGGGGCGAATGACAGATCGAATGCGATAGGCCCGATGGCAGCTGTTTGGCAGGTGCTCTCGGACGGCGGGACACTTGCTTCTGAGGCTCCAATTCCGCTTTGGTTGATCCTACTGGGTTCAGCAGGAATCGCCGTTGGTGTTTTGACCTGGGGATGGAGGGTTATGGAAACCATCGGTAAGAAAATTACAGACATTACGCCTACCCGTGGGTTTGCTGCAGAATTCGGTGCTGCAACAACGATCCTCATCTTCTCTATGCCGTTCCTTGCGGTTCCTGTCTCAACAACACACACGCTTGTTGGCGCCGTTGTGGGTGTAGGATTAGCAGGAGGGGCTAAAGCAGTCGATTTCAGAGTCTTTGGAAAGATTGCAGCCTCTTGGGTTGCGAGTGTACCTGTTGCCGCCTTCGGTGCAGCCACGATTTACGTTGCATCGGGTGGAGACAACCTGAACATGATCATCATACTTCCAATCGCTTTCTTAGCGGTAGGGTATGCGATGTGGAGAACACGCGGCCAAGGAATTCATGTAGAGGAGGCACTCTCAGACGTTGGAGCTTCAAAGGTTGATGGCCCAACTCCATTCGACATGTTCCATCACCACGCAGAAGTTGTCGAAGAAACCGTTGAGAAGATGGTCATCGCTGTCGAGAAGGCTTGCGCAGGTGAAGATGCAAGCGAAGAAATTGAAGCGACCATCGAATCTGAATTCGCTGCTGACAAGGTCAAGGCAAGCATTCGAGATACTGTACGAGAAGATCTACGGTTCGGTATTGCTGCCGATTCCAAGTCCTTCCTCCATATGGTTAGTCGACAAGATCGTATTGCAGACTATGCACAGAATGTTGCAGAACAGTTGTCGTTCCGTCCACTCATGGAGGACGATGAAGCTCGAGAACACCTTGCAAAGATGGCAAAGGCTGTTGCAGCAACGGTAGCAACCTATGAGGATTTGATTGAAGCATTGCGAGACTACCACATCAGTGGACGAACGAAGGCTGGTGCTGACAAGGTCATGGAACTCATCCGTGAAGTCAACCTCAAGGAGCATGAGGCCGATATGGTTGAAGCAGAAGCTGCTGCATTCGTGTTCACAAACGGTGAAGATCAACCGCTGGCAGCCATGCACATGTATCGTGTCCTTCAGCGACTCGATGATGTTGCAAATGCTTGTGAGAAGGCTGCTAACGCCTTCCTACCGCTTTTGTCAAAGTGAAGTCAACGCGTTCAAACCGTGTTGTCTGCCTGATTGAGAACCCAGTCGAACAGTGATTCAAGACTTGGCTGAAGCAGTACTGCTTCGTCGGTGAGTGTGTACTCAACAGTTGCAGGGACAGTAGCATACGCTTGACGGCGGACCAGGCCATGTTCCTCAAGTTCTCGTAATCGTCGTGCAACGGTGGTTGAGGATGAGTCGACTTGTTTTTTGATCGCAGAGAAGCGCATTGGTTCAGGATTGCAATTCATTGTGTAGAGGATGTTCAACATTTTTGATTTGGATAAGAGAACCAACAACGCTTCCACATTGCCTCGAGCTGATTCACACATGGATTGCATTCGAAGAGCTTGTTCTTTACTCATAATGCGACTAAGTACCATTCTGTTATGAAGGAACAGGTTACAATATTGTTACAATACAACAGTAGTGCCACTTTTCTGTTTATGTGCGTCATTCCATTGGCAACGATATGGACAATCATCCTGATGGAAAAACGATGAACAGCATAGCATTCAGTAAATATGGTTCACCTGATGTACTCAAGAAAACCTCAGTATCGTACCCACATGGATTTGATACTCGATCAAATGTTGTCATCAAGGTGCATGCATCGGCAATCAACCCAGTTGACAAAGGGCTGCTCTCAGGCGATTACAAGATGGTCATTCCCGTAGCAGCCTTTCCTCACGTAATCAGTTACGATGTGGCAGGGGTTGTTGAAGAAGCAGACCTTGAGGGAAAATTCTCTGTCGGCCAACCCGTTTTTGCTCGTCTGTTTGGCAGCCCAAAAGATGGAAAGAAAACTCCTTGGTACAGGGGCGCTATGGCGGAGTATTGCGTTGCGGATACATCCAACGTTGTGCTCAAACCAGAAAACCTCACCTTCGAGGAAGCAGCGTCTATTCCACTCGTTGGTTTGACGGCTCTTCAGGTACTCAAATCCTCAAGGCTCAAGGAAGGTGATTCGATTTTCATTTCTGGAGGAGCAGGCGGTGTTGGTACGATGGCCATTCAGTTAGCCAAACATGTGTTCAAGGCAAAATTGGTCGTTACAACAGCTTCAGAGGGTGAAAAAGCAGATTTGTGCAAGAATCTCGGTGCTGATGTTGTCCTCGATTACAAAACGACGAACTTCGAAGAGGTGTATGGAGGAGATAGTGGCGAAAAATTCGATGTTTGTTTCGATACCACAAACGAAAGTCTTGGGATGGCAAACATCGTCAAAGAGGGGGGGCGTATTGTGACCATCGCTGGCATGTCGACCCTCGAAGAACTTCGTCGCATAGGCGGTACTGCTTGGATCCTCAAACTCTTCGTCAAACGAAGAATGAAGCGAAAGGAGTACAAAGCGGCTCGATCCAAGAATGCAGACTGGAATTACCAGTTCCTTTCACCAAGTCAAGCCGATCTCACCACGCTTGCGAACCACTTGGAAAGCGGTATGATCAAACCTGTACTCGATGGCGTTTGGGACTTCCATTCCGATGAAGAAGAATCTGGATGGAAAGGAGCATTCAACCGTTCGTTTTCTGGTCGTGCAAAAGGAAAATGTGTTGTCAAGTTTGAACAATGATTCAATTGCTCCATATTGAAAGATCTGGGGCAGCAGGAACACTGCTGTCATAGGATGATGGTTGCTGCCACTTCGTCGGAGCTTTCGGACGCTTCCATCCAAGTAAGGCGATGAGGAGTACGATACTGGTCAAGACGATGATTGTGACAAGATTCTCACTCAGTTCTGATGTATAGGAAGAACGCTGTTCAGGTTCACTCGTAATGGTTGGTGTTACTTCTTGTTCTTCGACCGGTGTGAATTCAACAACGATCGATTCACAGTCAAACAAATCGTTCGTAACTGCACAAATCTCACCTTGATAGGTGCCAGGACTCATCGAACTGATCGTTGCTTGATTGGATACGATTTCAGTGATGAGGATTTCATCAAAATCAAACAGAATATATTCCGTATCTGCATTTACATAAGCCGTGATAATGATTTGTTTGTAGATTTCAGAAACTTCACTGGATGCGTAAACAGCCATCAATTTCGGTTCCAATACTGGTAAACCTTCATCGATTTCATCGTTGCAGTTATCATCGATTCCATTACGTAATTCAACAGCATATGGGCTAATGTCTGAATTGTTATCGTCGCAATCTTGGAACCATCGTGCTCCATCTCCATCGTTGTCTAGGTCGGCAAACAATGGATTTGTTCCAATGAAGAGTTCATAGCCATCATGCATTCCATCATCATCCGTATCTGCATCTTGCCATTCGGTCATGTAGATATTGAATTCATCAACATCAATGAGCCCATCGCGGTCATAATCCGTCGTTTGGAAATCCTCATCGACCTCTTCATCACAATCGTCATCGATTCCATTAAGCCACTCATCGAGGCCAGGGTTTCGATCTGGATTCGTATCATCGCAATCCTGGAACCAATAGTAGCCATCGTTGTCATCATCGGGATCTGCATAGGTCGGATCTGAAAAGAACACTTGAACTTCATCTCCGTCATCCATACCGTCTCCATCTGTGTCAGGATTGTTCCAATCGGTGTTTTGAATATGGAATTCAGCCCAATCACTTAAGCGATCGTTGTCCGAATCAAGATCTCTAAAGCCTTCATCGATACCGTTCTCACAATTGTTGTCAATCCCATCGAGCAATTCAATTTGTAATGGTTTGATGTTAGGATTGCTATCATTGCAATCTTGGAACCAATACCATCCGTCACTGTCTCCATCCTCATCATAGACAAGTGGATTGCTGAAGGTTACGAGAACTTCAGTTCCATCAATGAGCCCATCATTGTCGGTATCATCCTGAAGGGGATTGGTCAGGAAAATGAGGATTTCCTGTCCATCATCAAGCAAATCGTCATCGGTATCCGAATCGATTGGACTCGTTGAAGAATTGAAAATTTCGTATCCATCCATCAGGTTGTCATCGTCCGAGTCAGGATCGAGTGGGTCGGTATTGTGAATGTTGGTTTCGTCTTCATCTGGAAGTCCATCATTATCGGTATCGATGACCTCTTCCGCTCCATGAATGACTAATTCCCAATGATTCCATGTTCCTGTATCACCATTGCCACGGTCGTTGACATCAAGTGTCCACACACCATCCGATGATTCATCCCAGTGAAGCACCGAAGAAAACACCCATTCGTTGAAATTGTTGTTGTTGTCATCGTGCTTTTCTGCAAGCCTAGATTCTGTTCCATCGGGTGAAGTTAAGGTGATTTCAAGATCGCCTCGGAATGTATGGTCTGCATCAAACCGAACTTCAACAGATTCGACCAAAAGACCAGCATCGACCGTAACCGTATCGGACAATCCATTGGCAGTATTATCTGGAATGGATTGTGAAATATCAATCTCTCCGCTGGACCAATTGTACTCAGGATTTACATTGGTCCAATTTCGAGCAATGTGTACTGCAAGACCTGCATCTATTGCACCATGGCCATACTTGTGATTGACATCATGCCCTCCGCCATTTGTAACCCAGTCACCGTCACTCGCATCGTTGGTTCGGGCACTGTGAACGAGAACATGCTGAACATCTCGATAGGTGAGTGCTGGATTTGCATCGATCATGAGGGCAATGACGCCAGAAACGAGTGGCGTTGCACTGCTTGTACCACCGAAATTGTTGTTGATGTCGCTCGATGTGTAACCACCTGATCCACGAATATCTGCGGTTGTAATGCCTTGAGCGCCGCCACGTGAATGGGCTGCAACCAGAAGGTTCGCTCCATCCTCACTGTACCATGCTTGGTCACCGTAATCCGTGATTGCAGCTACGCCGATGGTAAATCGAGAGTTTGCATATCCGTCGTAATTGGAGTTGTCCTCGTTGTTACGACCGTTGCCACCAGCGAGCGTAACGATTGTACCAAGTCCGCCTCGACCCTGATACATATTGTCCTCAAGTGATGCTTGTAGAAGTGGTTCTGGTCCGCTGACAACTTTCCCTGAATCGCTCGGACCCCATGAGTTGGAGGAAATGGCGACAAGATCTCGACGGTGGCCGATAGCATCTGCTTCATCTTGGTCGGTGTTTGAGCATGCAATAAGACGAATTCCAATCAAATCAGCATCCATTGCTGCACCAGATATTCCGTAGTTGTTGTTACCTATTCCTGCAGCAACTCCCGCAGCTGATGTTCCATGGCCGTCGTTGGAACTCGGTGTGGGATTGCCATCATCGCCACAGTAATCCCAGTCGAGTGCATCCTGATAATTTGGTGAAAGATCGTTGTGTTGATGGTCAACGCCATCATCAACAACTGAAATCAAAACTCCAGTGCCGTTCACGCTGTCCCATGCACCAGTAACATTCGCATCTTCACCTGGTGTTCCCGAGCCTTGTCCAGTGTTTTGCAGATGCCATTGTGATGAAAATGAAGGATCGTTTGGAATAAATCTTGGTTCGTTACTGTGCGATTGAATGATGGCAAAACGAACCACTTCGTCCGTCGATAAGAGTTCAGAACGGATGTTGAGTGTTTCATCAAGGTGCAGAATAAAAGATCCAGGGATTTGATTCGGCTGTTCGATCAAATCGATTGGTAAGGACAACACGTTACGAAGTGTTTCTTCCGTTTGACCGCACATCGATGGCATGTAAACAAGCCACTGGTTGGAAGTATCCTGTGCTCCATCCGTCATCGCTCGAACGAAAGCTGTATCGACACCAAAACTGAGTTCTGATGGAGAGCATTCGATTTTTTCCGATGTTGAAGAGGGTTGAGCATATGCAATCGGGGCAAGAAGCGTTAGCAAAATCAAGAAAACGCCAACTCGCATGAACATGATTACAACCCAACTGACATAGAAAACCTTGCTTTTCTTGAGAGCAAACTTTGACATTGAGGAAGTTGACGGCCAACTATGCGAAGTATCGTTACAGGTGGCGCTGGGTTCATCGGTTCCCATCTTATTGACAGACTTGTTTCACGTGGAGATGAGGTCTTGGTGCTTGATAATCTCTCAAGCGGCAAAGCGGATTTCCTTGCCCACCACACCTCAAATGTTACACACGTGAATGTTGACATCACCGACTTTGATGCAATGTCGCCACACTTCGAGGGCGTTGATGTTGTCTATCACTTTGCAGCAAATCCTGATATTCGTCTCGGTACGCAAATTACCGATACCGATCTCAAACAAGGAACCATTGCGACCTACAACGTTGTTGAATCGATGCGTATCCATAACGTTCCAACCATTATGTTTGCATCTTCCTCTGTTGTCTACGGAGAGAATGCGCCGATGCCAACGCCTGAAAACCATGGCCCATCCTTGCCAATCTCGTTGTATGGAGCGAGTAAATCTGCTGGTGAATCACTCGTCAGCAGTTGGGTAGGTACCTTTGGATTGCAAGGTTACATCTTCCGATTTGCCAACATTATCGGGGATCGTGGAACACATGGTGTCATCTTCGACTTCATACACAAACTCAAGCGTAATCCTAGCGAACTCGAAGTTCTCGGTGATGGTCGACAGGAAAAATCCTACATGGAAGTCGGCGATTGTGTTGATGCAATTCTCCATGTGATGGATACACAAAACGAGCCACTGAACTTGTTCAATCTTGGAAGTCATGATACATGCAGTGTTCGTCGTATCGCTGAAATCGTGGTAGAAGAAACAGGTTATTCCGATGCAAACATCGTCTACACGGGAGGATCTCGTGGATGGGCAGGCGACATTCCAAGAGCCATGCTCGGTATCGACAAGATGCTCAGTACAGGCTTTAATGTGAAATACAACAGTGAAGATGCTGTGCGACATACAGCGAAAGTTCTGATCGAAGAGATTGGTCTCGACAACTAAACCAATGTCGTTGCATCAAACCATCGGCCTTATTGATGTGAATGGGTTCGGAAAAATCGGTGAGAACATGAATTCAATGCTCCACAACGAAGAAGCAAGTGCACGTTCAGAAGCTGGAATCGTCGCTATGTCGATGTTTTTCGCAGGGCTCCTTGTCGTCGCATTCACATCAAGTCCGATCGCATCCGGTACGCAAGCAGGAGAGCGAGCACCAATCTTTTCAGGTGAAGCCTACGATGGTACAAGTTGGAAATCGTTTGAATTTGACGACCTTTTGGACGTCTCATGGACTTGGAATTCCACAAATGATGCACCATGGATTGCTGTTGAATTCCTTGATACAGATTGTGGTTACTGTAAGAATTCTGCTGAAGAAGTTGGCGTCTGGGCGCAAACATATTCCGCAGACCAATGGATTGGTCCTGATGTCATATTCATCGCAATTGCTGTTGAATTCGTAGCAGACTCATCACGAGCAGAAATCGTTGAATTCCGAACCCAATACAGCAATGATTTCCGATTTGTCGATGATCTTGATATCAGCATTGCGAAGGAGTGGGATGTTACTGCAACGCCATCGTATTTCCTGGTTCAACCTGATGGCATCGTCGCCTGGAACAGCGCCGTCGACAAACTTGGTTGGGATGCCAAAGAGGATGACACCTTCGCTATTACGAGCGAGGACCGCCGAGTCGAACTTAACGAAGCCATCGAGGTTATCACACTCCGTAACGGAGGTGGACAGTGATGAACGAATATGCAGTACTTTCCATTCACGGGGTTATCATCCTGTTTGGCCTTTTGCTCTTGACGCCTTTTGGTTCGTCGATTGCAACAATTTTCCATAGCCGTTATGAGTCGACGAAAACGAAGCGTGGCCAATTGATTGCAGGAATGGTATTCGTTTGTTTTGGTGGTTTCACTGTATCCGCACACACTCTTTGGATGCACAACAAACTCTCAGAAGGGCAAAGCGTTTGTTCAGGCGATACAATCTTGAACTGTGATGGTCTTATTGGAAATCTTAGTTACAACACTGATCCACTCTTCAGCCAGCCTTGGGGCCTTATTGGAATGGTTGCTTTTACTGCACTGATGTGGCTTGTCTTGACCATTGGGAAAGACCCTATGTCACCTCAAACACCGCTCTTCATCAAAGTAGGTCTTGGTGCTACCATTGCTGGCCTTCCAATCATCGGACTACTGGTTAGTTACGAAATCAAAGAAGGACTCATCTGTCCGTTTTGTACGACCGCCCATATTGCCAACGTCATCGCTTTGGTTGGATTTTTCTTGTTGTTCCAATTAAACGAGTCTGAAGATTGGGCGCCTGGAACTAAGAAATACTTCTCAAGGAAGTGAGAGGCTTGAATCGTGACACGGCGATTGTTGTCATCGCAGTTGTTGCATTGGTTCTTGTTTCCTATCAAGCAGGATACATTCCATTCGCTGATAATGATACGAGTGAGAAGGTTGATTCTGAACCTCTTAACGAAACTGAGAATGAAACGTCTCCTTCATCACTCGATGAAATTCACCCTCTAGCATCAACCTGTCTTACGCATGGTGGCCTTACACGACATGATCACATGTACCTCTACATTCAGATCAATGGTGAATCCGTAACGATTCCAGAGAATACTGGTGTTTACACTGAGATGTGCGATGAAGAAGGTGCTGAGATGCATGTTGTCCATACGCATACGTCCGATGGGAAGTTACATCTCGAGATGCAAACCAATGAATCCGTCGAGTTAGGCGTGTTCTTTGACATCTGGGGACAACATTTCGATGAGACAGGTATCTTCGACTACAGAGTCAACGAAACCCATGCTATGACCATGAGTGTTCGTGATGCCGATGGAAACATCAGCGATGTCGATACGTATGATCACTTCATCTTGCTTGATGGCCAAGACATCCTTATCGATTATGGTCCTCGTGTTTAAGGGATGAACAATCCTTCGAAGAACGTTCCTTCACCTTCTGATTCGATTTCTTCGAGTCGGATAATCGTCACATCAATACGCTCTGTATCGGTGTAAATTCGACGTAGTTCATGGAGCATAGCTCGTTGCACATCTTCTTGATCCGTACCATACAAGACCGAAAGATGATGATGCTTTTCACCGTTGACCATGGCGATGAATTCTACCATCCATTCCTTCACATGGTTCTCGTGCGTGTTCGCCTCAAATGTTTCTTCCATGATATTACATGGACGTGATACCTTATCAATGAATGGGTCATTTGCTTCATCAATTTCCGCTTTTCGGCAAAAATTACTGAAATTCGGCAGTATTTTGTTATATTTACTCCTCTTCTCTTACCTTTTCCTTTGTTTGGAAGGAACTGACGCCAAGAATTCCAATGGCCAGGAAGATCATGATCGGTAGAATAATTGGTAATTCTGCACCTTCCTCCACAACGGATGATTTCAATGAGATTTCCACGACACCAAGAGGCTGGGAGTCGATGATGCTTCGATTAAGCAATTCATCTTCGATATATTCGTGAACAACAATGACCGACCATTCTTCAATTCCTTGTGTTGGATAAGAAGCTACGAACGGCGCATCAATGGTCGCTCCAATAGCGAGTTGTTGCCCTTCCATTGGAAACTCTGCTAGGGCAACTAAGACTCGATCACGATGATCTTCGCCAGGATTTTCGAACGCTTTGTCAACGAACTTTTTGTGTTGAACGAACATGATTGTATACTGTGTCTTATTGTCCAATTCTGAAGCATGTGGAGGCATAACGGTAACCATCAGATGCGTAGCATTGGTTTGTGCAGTGACGGTGAGATTCGTATATTGACGTTGATTTGATTCTGCTCGTAAGATATCGCCTTGAACGTCTGGCCATTCGACGACATCCTCTCGAATTTCACCGTTGTGAACTACAAATGAGGGGGTTGCCCCCAGAGATTCATGTTGGATTTTGAGTCGTTCGATTCGATGCTGTGCTGCTTCAGGACCGAACGCATCCACGCCATCAGATGGGTGATAGGAGACCATGGCAATTCGAGTTCCGTGTTCCTCTGCAACAATCCCGAGGTCAGGGTCGATCTCAGCGCATCGACCACACCATGTTGTGGTATATTCCTCAAGGAGAATACTATGGCCTCCATGGACGACATACGACCCATTCCAATCACTTGGTTCGATTTGTACAGCATGTGCATGGGGTAAGATCAGCAGGATTGAA
>JASLVI010000001.1 GCA_030741455.1 Candidatus Poseidoniaceae archaeon
CGTTCCCAAGTGACGGAACACAATGGTCCGACCAGGATGGTGATGGTTATGGTGACAACCCAACTGGTACATTCCCAGATGCGTTCCCTACCGATGGAACTCAATGGAGTGACATGGACGGTGATGGTTACGGTGACAATCCAACTGGAAACAATGCTGACCTTTGGACCAACGATAGTTCACAATGGTTCGATACCGATGGCGATGGCTATGGTGACAACCCAACTGGAACAAACGGTGATGCCTTCCCTACCGATGGGACACAATGGTCCGACCAAGATGGTGATGGCTATGGCGATAATCAAAACGGCACCAACCCTGATGCATTCCCTGCAGATGCAACCCAGTGGATAGATACCGATGGCGATGGCTATGGTGACAACCGCAATGGCAACAATGGCGATCGTTTCCCAACCGATGCAACACAATGGTCGGATATTGACTCTGATGGCTACGGTGACAATCAAGCAGGAAACAATCCTGATGCATTCCCAACCGATGGAACACAATGGGAAGACGCGGATGGGGATGGATTCGGTGATAATCAAGGCGGCGCCAATGCTGACAAATTCCCGAATGATAACACGCAATGGAGCGACGTTGATGGAGATGGATACGGCGATAATGCAAACGGAAACAATCCTGATTTGTGTCCAAATACACCATTTGGAAAGGCTGTGGATTCAACAGGATGTTCTGAGAGTCAACTCGATGATGATGGGGATGGTGTCACCAACGATCTTGACGCCTGTCCAACGACGCCCGCTGGAGATACTGTCAATTTCAATGGCTGTTCAACCACCGAATTGGATGGTGATCTCGATGGTGTCATGGATGCTTACGATGATTGTGTTTCAACACCACTTGGCCTAACCGTTGATGCAGCTGGTTGTGCAGACTCTGAGAAAGATACGGACATGGATGGAATCACCGATGATATCGACCAATGTCCATTCACACCAACTGGCAGTCCTCCGAACATCTTTGGATGTTCGGCTGAACAACGCGACCAAGACAACGATGCAGTCTCAGACAGTGACGACCTTTGTTTCAACACTCCTGAAGGAGAATCCGTCGACATCAATGGATGTGCAGAGAGCCAGAAGGATGCTGATGGCGATGGCGTGTCCGATGCCGATGATACCTGTGCAGGAACAGCCCCTCTGTCACTCGTCAATGAGAACGGTTGCAGTTCATCACAATTGGATGATGACATGGATCTCATCTTCAATAATGAAGACGTTTGTCCAGCCACACCAGCAAATGAAGCACCAAATGCAGAAGGTTGTTCAGCAAGTCAGGTTGATGATGATGGTGATACCATATTCAACAGCAACGACCTCTGTCCAATGACCAACGTCGACCCCTCACTTGATGCAAACGGTTGTGTCTCCAGTCAGAGAGATACGGACATGGACGGGGTTTTCGATAACCGTGACGATTGTCCTGAAACAAACATGACCAGTGTTGCTGATGATGACGGTTGTGCTCTCGAGCAAATCGATTCTGATGGAGATGGTTACAACGATCTCATTGACGCATTCCCACTCGATGTAGAGGAATGGCAAGATGACGATGGTGATGGCGTACCAAACAAGCAAGATGCATATCCTGATGATCCGACCCAAACAAAGGCACAAGATGATGGCTCAGGCGGTGGATTCCTCATCTACACACTCGTAGCAATTCTCGTTCTGGGAGCACTTGCTGGACTTGGCGTCATGCGTCGCAACAACATGATGGCTGTGGAAAAGGTCAGTCCTTTCTCGCAAGAAGCTGCAACACAAGGTGCGATGGAAACGCAAATGCTTGAACAGGAAGATTCTACCAGCGAAGAAAGTTCTTCCAACAACAATGAATGGGAAGAGAACGGTGTTCGATGGCTACGACAAGAAGACGGTTCTCTGTTCTATCTCGATCCTCAAGCCAATCAGTGGGTTCCATTCCAACAAACCGAATGATTGATTCACTCGAGAGGCAAGGATTTAGATTCTCCTTCAACAAAGGTGTATCATGGAGGAAGGCTTCAAGCGCGATACTTGTGCAGAAGTCGCCCTAAGTGCCATGGTAAGTATGATCATGATTCTGCTCTTTTCAGCTCTTGTCGCTGGAATGGCATTGATGATGATTGAACAAGCATTCATGGAATCACGTACTCAAAGTGTTGAACAATCTGAAACACTCAATTCAGTTCCTTTGGTGTTGGTGTTTGAAGTTGAGCAATTAGATACAACTGGAAATACAAACGATCAACTTTACTTGATGTTCAAGTTCCCGTTCGCAGGTGATACCATAGCGGATACGAACGTTAAATGGGCTATGATGTGCGATATCAATGACACAGGGCCACCACAAACAAGTTCCGCTCATACACTTGTTTATTCAAGTGGTAACTTTGATGTCGCAACCGATTTGAACGGAAATGCGAATGATGCTGCTTCACTTGACGAATTCAATCCACAAACATACTATCATGTCCTCATCGATTTAACAAGCCCAAATGGCAATGGTGATTGTGATTTGGTCGAAGATATGCATGCAACCTTGGTGATTGCAGTCGAGAAAGGACGAACAGTAGAACTTGATTTCTATGTTCCAGATGATGTTACACCTGGATATGACCTGATGAGTTGAGAGCAATGGAAAAACAGAACGATACACTTGCCCAAGTTGGCATCGGTGCAATGATTGTCTTCATTGGAATCATCATTGCTGTCACATCATCGATGTATGTCATGATCAATCAACTCGAACGAATCTCCCAAGGTGCAGAAGAAGCGGTTTCAGTAGCAACAAATGAAGCGCATACACAAGTGATTTTTGTTGGAGGATGGGTTGACGATGAGTATGATGATTTCCTATTGATGTTTGAGTATCAGAGCCTAGGTAAAAACGTACAAACCGATGAGGTTGCTTGGGTTTTGTGGTGTGAATTTAACGGCGAGATTTTTAGAAGAATGGGTTACATGGGGGACCAAGTTTTCTCTGCACCCATCGGGACGGACGGAGAAAGGACGACAATATGGGAAGTTGGCGCAGAGATTCTAAAACCAGATGAATTAATCTCAGGAAAGCGCTACTTCGTCATCGCAGATGGAGGAACTGGTACAGATAGTGGGAACGGTGCATTTTGTGGCCCTGAATGGATTTTTGATCGAGGTGTTACCGCCTATTATTCGATTTACCTCCCTGATGGTGGGCACACCACGCAAGAATTGCGCGTGAATGTGTTCGAGGTTGGTCAATCGGTCACTTGAACCCCATATTGGTGTGAAAGTATGATGAACGACGATTCAGTTTCCGAGCCAGAGAAGCCTCCCTCCTCAGTGGTCATATCGGTTCCTTTGGTTCAGAAAGATTCTGAACAAAGGAGTATTCAACAGCAACCTGAAGTCATTCTGATCCAAGCACCGAAGTTCAATCATCCCGCTCGAACAATAAGTTCGATTGTAACGTTCCTTGCGATCTTTGTTTTCTTAATCTCATTCTTCAGCTTTGGTTCATCCTCAGGAGGATTCTCGCACCTGGAATTTGGTTTCCAAAGTTGTTGCTTTTTGTTCAATGTTGCATTCATACTGGAAATTGTCTATTATGGAAATCTGATAACACACAACAATACCTATGGTGAAGACAACACTTGGCCAACACTCAACCTTTTCCTTGCGTTGGTGTTGGCAGGGATAGGATTGTTGATTTTCCTAACGAATTTCTTCTAAATCAAACAACACCTTGTGCTTGCATAGCTTCAGCAATCTTGAGGAAACCTGCAACGTTTGCACCAAAGACGTAGTCACCGTCTCGACCGTATTCTTTGGCAGTCTCATACGCTGCCTTGTGGATACCGACCATGATCGCATCGAGTTTCTCATCAACTTCTTCACGTGTCCATGAAAGACGAAGTGAGTTTTGACTCATTTCAAGACCGGACGTAGCAACGCCACCAGCGTTGCTTGCCTTACCTGGAGCAAAGAGAATACCGTTCTTCTGGAAGACTTCAACAGCTTCTGGTGTACAAGGCATGTTCGCACCTTCTGCAACAGCCATGACATTGTTGTCAACGAGCATTTGTGCTTCAGCACCGTTCAACTCGTTCTGCGTTGCACATGGAAGTGCAACATCGACGTTGACTCCCCAAAGACCGTTTGGTGTTGGTTCAGGAGCGGATGCGGTAAAGGTAACACCATCGAAATTTGTAGCGTATTCAGAGATACGTCCACGACGGTTGTTCTTGAGATCCATAATCCAAGCCAACTTTTCTCGGTCGATGCCAGCAGGATCGTGAATAAATCCACTCGAATCAGACATTGTGACTGGTTTTCCTCCAAGATCGAGAACCTTCTCACAAGCGAATTGTGCGACGTTTCCAGAACCTGAAATCGATACAAGCTTCCCTTCAAAGGACTGACCTTGAGCAGCAAGCATTTCACGAGCAAAGTAAACAAGACCGTAGCCTGTTGCTTCTGGCCGAATCAGAGAACCTCCATAGGAGCGTCCTTTTCCTGTAAGAACACCTGCTTGGAATTCATTGCGGAGTTTTCGATACATACCATACATGTAGCCTATTTCACGGCCACCGACACCGATATCACCTGCTGGAACGTCACAGTCTTGTCCAATGTGGCGCCAAAGTTCCATCATGAAGGATTGGCAGAAGCGCATGACTTCAGCATCGCTCTTACCTTTAGGATTGAAATCCGATCCACCTTTTCCGCCACCCATTGGAAGACCTGTTAGGCTGTTCTTGAAAATCTGCTCAAAGGCAAGGAACTTGAGGATCGAAGCGTTGACTGACGGGTGGAATCGAAGTCCACCCTTGTATGGGCCAATTGCTCCATTGAATTGAATGCGGAAACCACGATTAACGTGCTCATTTCCATTATCATCGACCCAAGGAACTCGGAAGTGGATGAGTCGTTCTGGTTCAACAACACGCTTGACGATGTCAACATACTCTGGATGGCGTTCCAAAGCAGGACCTAGGCTTTCAAGAACTTCCCATACTGCCTGATGGAATTCAGGTTGTTCAGGATCACGGGCGACAACTGCATCATAGATTTCTTTGACAATTTGCATAAGGGGTTTCCACCTTAAGCCTCTCGACCTCCAAAGTGTTTCTAATGGTTGTCATTGGATGAGTACCCATAATGCAGGTTTCAGAAGCCTTACAGAGGACACACGGTCATGAAGCGTTCAAGGCGTTCAATTCTCCGCTGACCTTGCTCATCGACATCAGCCATTGCATGTATTGCTTCCTCAATCATAGCGTGTTGATCGGGTTGAATGGAAAGTAATCGACGGAGATGGTCAAGAAGGGCCCATTCATCTTCAGAAATGACTTCATCATCAAGAGCTGCAATCAATGCGGCTTGATAGGTTGAAACGGCCCCCATGGCCATTTCAATCTCATCGGATTCCTCGAATGGATTCAACTCTTCCCCTCGAGCAATCGAAAGACACAGTGCTGTATCACTCGGCTGAACACCCAGTGTTGCACCAAGAACTCTGAGAATCGCAGCCTCATCATCGGTGACAATTGAATCTTCGAGAGCGGTTTCAACCAATTGTAGGTAAAGGCGGTTTGCGGCGTTGTCTTCGAGCATAAACGTTGGACTGCGCAACAGGGTTTAGACTTAACCGTTAGAAATGCAACGTAATACATATCGTATGACAAACGTATTACTTTATATGCTGGATGGTGCTACATATGTTTAGGAGGGCAAGAAATGAGCAACCCAAGCACGTTGACATCGATTCGTCTCGATGCAGATACCATGCAATCATTGGACATGCTCGTAGGACAAGACGGTCTGAACAACCGATCCGATGTCATACGCCTTGCAATACAACAACTCCTCCACGGGCAAGCAAAACTCCCTGGAATGAAGAGTGTTCGAATTCCTCTTGGTCGCCAAATGGAACTTCAACTCGCCTCCCTATACGAGTTGTTCGGGGTTACTCATGAACAAGCAGCCTCGGAAGGCTTGCAACTTTACATCGATAAGAAGGTCGAGAGTCTCGACCAACAAGACAAACTCAATGATGCCGTAGCAAAATCATTTGCTGCGACACAACCAAGCAAGGAATACCACGAATGAAAAGCGGTGAGAGCAGAGAGGGGATGGGATATGATTTGGCACGAAGAAGACAACACGCTTCCGAAGGCCACCTTCAATGCTGTGCAAGATCGGTCAGACTTGCACGGATTAGCTACCTTGCGGATGCGTGCCCGTCGTGCACGACGTGACCAACGTGGACCCCAACACCACAACCCCCACAGCCCCCCGGATGACGGTCGGGGGGACTCTGATTCCACACCTGTCTCTTGACGGTGGAAACCCCACACGTGCCGCGGCCCCCACTCCACGGCACACTTGACTTCAATCAGCGAATGCTTTCGACACGAATCCTTTAGAGGGGTCGTCATTGTTCTCAAGATATGTCAGGCCAAGAATCCTCCACTTTTTCGGGAGAGATTCGCTATCTTGCTCACGAAGAGGCGCGTCCTGGCCAACTCGAAATGATCCATGATTGTCTCAACGCACTCCATTCTGGAGGACATCATCTCGCTGCTGCACCAACTGGAATTGGTAAAACCGCTGCAGCGTTAGCAGCAGCCGTTGATGCTGCAAGGTTTGCGAATGGTCCACGAACCATCTTCTTCCTCACATCTCGGCAAAGTCAGCATAAGATTGTCATCGATACAGTTCGTCGAATCAATGCGCGACGACCTCCTCAAGAAAAAGTGCGGCTTGTTGACATGGTCGGTCAAGCGAGCATGTGCGTTCAGCCCTTTGCCAAGGAATCACCTCCACTCTTCTCACTCCTTTGCAACCAAGCTCGTTCCTCACGTTCATGCAAACCCTACTTGACGCAAGCGCCGGGTTTGCGTCAACGAATCCTTTCAGATCCGTTGCATGTTGAGGAACTCGTTCAAATGGCGCAAACACATTCGGAACATGGTGTTCCAACGCTCACATGTCCATGGAAGGCTGCACGCGAGGCTGTGTCCTCTGCTGATATCTTTGTTGGCGACTACAACCACTTGTTTGTAGATGCAGTTCGAGAAGCATCACTCAATGCAATGGAAGTGGATCTATCCGATCTTATTGTCATTGTAGATGAAGCCCACAATTTACCAGATCGAATTCGTATGGGGATGGAGCGACGATTTACACCAACAGTGGTTCGCAATGCAGTCATCGATCTAGAAGAATACACTGAACGAATGATTGAATCTGCCGCCTCACTCGGAACCGATGGCCTTGTTCTGCAATCATCGCTCGCTTCCTGGGCTCTCGATGTCATGAAAGTCTGTCGAGGTCGAATGGCTGATTTGTTCAGAGACCTACTCAACGAACCAGCCGAATTTGAAGAACGACGTGTCAATGTTGAACGGTTGAGAAATATTTTCCTTGCATCTTGTGATGAAGTCGAAGGAAAAGTGGGACAACAACAATTGCAAGCTGAGCAAATACATGCTGTCGAGTCACCAGGCGAAGGATTAGATCGGCTGAAGATTCTACGTGATGTCCTCCTCGATGTTGAAATCAAAGTCGATGCTGATGAAGAAAATCCCAATATTGACATTGATGCTCATCGTATTGGACATCTTCTTGAGGACATGCTACGTTTTGGAGAAACCACTGCACTTGTCTATGTTCATGATGCAAAAGGAAAGGAAGGTAGAATTACATCACATCTCCTTGATCCTGGACTTGTTTCAGGACCTGTCCTCAAGAAGTGTGCAGGCAGTATTCTAATGTCAGGCACACTCTATCCTCCAAAGATGTATGCTGACCTCCTTGGAATTGGTCAACAAAAAACAACAAGTCGACAATACGAATCACCATTTGCAAGTCAGCGACGCCCAATCATCGTTGCAAAAGATGTTACGACACGATATCAGGATCGAACCTACGAGAATACGCAACGTATTCGAAATCATATCCAAGCCCTTTGTGACTCATCACCCGGTCACGTAGCTGTTTTCACACCATCGTATTCGATGCTCAATGAATACATTGGTGAAGGTCAGTTCCGTGGTGTTGTCGTTCGAATGGAGGATAGGACATGGTCAAAACAGGATGTCGATCAGTTGCTTGATGTCCTCGAAGATGCGAAGCAAGCAGGACGGCAAATTCTTCTCGCCGGTGTTTTTGGAGGACGACTCTCTGAAGGAATTGACTACCACAACGGAATCTTGGATGCTGTTGCTTGCATTGGGATTCCGAATCCACCTCCTTCAATTCATCAAAAGGCATTACGCACGTACATCGAGGGGCGGTTTGGGCGGGCAAATGCTTGGCGTTATGCTTCGACACAACCTGCGATAAATGCGATTCTCCAAGCGATGGGGCGACCGATTCGAAGTATTGCTGATCGAGCATTGGTGCTTCTTTTAGACAAGAGAAATACCGATCGAACCTACATCGAATGTTTCCCAAAAGACATTCGAATGAATACAACAACTGAGCCAGAAACAACGAAATCCTTCGCTCGTCGATTCTTTTCAAGAGTGCATCGACAATCCGAAGGTTCATCATAATCAAGCAGGAGGAGAGAACATGAGCGAGTGGAAGCGTCTAGCCTTAACGGAAGACAAGGAAGAGAAGCCAGAGGAAGGGGATTTCTCCTCAGCACCTCAATTGTTGCATCAAGAATTCCATGAAGAAGCACATCATTTGCACGAGGTACGGGCGATGCATACCCATGTTCTCGTACAAGCAGGAATGCTTCCTGAAACCCATCTTGCAGAGGTTGACCCTTCTCAGCGGTTAGATTGGATCTTGCAAGAATTGCATGGTATGCGTGATCCAGATGGCCTCACCATCCCATTGAAAGGTGTTTCATTCGAAGATGTTGAAGTCAACATCATGAGCAATGATTCAGAGACCAGCATAAAACTCACAATCCATGAGAACGGACATCAGCCGTTTGAACGCGTCCTCCCCCTCATGGGAGAAGATCTTGACGTTCAGGCTCATTTTGTCAATGGCCAACTACGTCTTCGATGGTGAGTCCTCAGTATTTCTTGTAACTGAGTTCCGTGATCATCTTGTCCAATGCTCCTTGTGCGGATTGTTGGTGTGATGGTCCCAATTCTTCACGGCTATATCGAGCCATTTCGAACATGTTATCCAATGATTCGAGAGCTTCATCACTGATACCAGGAGTTGCTTGACGAATCGCTACTTCGAATTCACGAACCGTCTCAAAGTCACGTCGGAGGAGACCGCGCGTCTGCAATGTCGAACAAAGATTTTGATAACAGTTGAAGATGGATTCACGGATTGCATCACCAGCAGCAAGAAGTTCAGCAGTGTATTCGAAGACTTCCGTCATCTCTGAAAGCAACTCATTTTGTCGGTTCCGCCGATACATGACTGTTCCAAGAGCAACCGCAGCAGCAATGAAGATTAACGCAACATAGGTCCATGGACTGACTTCAGAAGCTTCTGCTTCAAATTCATATTCGGGTGCAAAACCAGCATCTCGTACACTATCAAATTCAGCAATTGTGCGATCGGAGAGTCGTGGGTCATTGATGATGATCTTGAGACTTACTCGTCCATATTCCGAGTAATCACCGTACTGAGTTCCGTCCCTGTTAAACGCGAAATCAACAACACCATTTTCATCTGTCGAGTATTGTTTGCCTTCGCCAAGTTGAGAGCCATTTCCAGCATACAGATAGACTTGAACAATAATTCCGGGAAGGCCTGTTTTGCTATCTTCAGCAATGATTGTAACTTGTCCATCTACATTCTCATCTACATTTTCTTCAATTGCATCAATTTCAACCTCAATATCTGCATTCACCTTGATGTACACTACATGTGCTTGCGAAGCGCCATTGGTGTAGAGAGCAGTATCACGTGGAACATCAAGACTGATGAACCGAGCACCAGGTTGCATCGTTTCCGGTGAGACTGCATCAATTGAGAAGTTGCCAACGTCCCAGTCAACAGTAACTCGCTCGAAACAAACCGCTCCTTCGAAATTGTTGATGCAATTGGAACCATTTCCAACATAGACGACGAGGTTTTCAAAGACCTCGCCAATACCGCCTACCTCTGCAACACTACCCGTCAATCGAATCGGGTTGGTTTCATCAGAACGTACAGTTTCAGGAGATGAGGTTGAATCAATGGTGATGACAATGTCCGCCCAAACCGTCACCGTACCATCTGCAAGTGTGCTGAGATGCTCCTGTGTACCTTCAAACACGACCTGGATGGTATGGCCATTTCCTCGTTCGAGATCCATTTGAGCATAGACTTGGCCTTCGAAGGTTCCATCGCTTGCCGTAGTGAGTGTCTCAATGTAGACGCCATCGAGATAAACAAGCACGTTCTCACCTGCAATTCCATCCTGATCAACTGTATCAATGTCATAGAGACGTCCTTGGAAGGTCCAGAAGTCTCCTCGAGTAGCATCAGTACCATCATTGAATTCAAGTGTCATAGCAGAACGATGTGCAAGGAAGAAGGTCTGATTTGCAGACCCTTCTCGATAATAGCCTTGAGCAATGGAATTCGCTTCGAGCAAGTTATCACCGAAGTTAAACAAATCTTGGACCGTCCATTCATAGGAATAGGTTCCATCTGCACCGGTTGTGACCTGAGCGAGAACAAATCCATCGACCTTAAGTTCTACAATATGTCCCTCGATTGGTTGTAATTGGTTGTCAAGTACGCTTCCAGTAATGGTCGTCGTATCCGTAACTGCAAGAGGTGATGGAATCGAAACAGAGACCAAGATTTGGCTGAAAACAGTCCATGTTCCACTCGCTTCACTCGGCAGGTAAAACACGGTTCCATTGAATTTCGTATCCAATGAAACTGGACCTAGAGCTGCATCTGCAGGAACGGGTATAACCGCTGTAAACAAACCAGTTTCATCGGTTGAAACATTGGTCATCCAAATTCCATTGAGGTAGATATCAATGCTTTGTTCAAACAATGGGTTATCGACAACATCCAACAGTCGACCTTGAACAGTCATTGTCTCCTCACGGTTGACTTCGCCAGTTGGTGTGATCAAGAGGATTTGTGTTGGAACACTTACATTGAAATCAACGCTTGCACTGCTCGGCAAGTAAAATTCTGGATCAACAGAATCACCAATTCCAACAGGATCAACCCAATCTCTGCCGCCTGTAAATCGAACTTCAACCATGTGTGCGCCAGAAGTGGTAGATTCAGGGACCGAGTAGGAGATGGAATATGCACCCGTGAGTGCATCGCTCTGCACGCTTGCAACCGGCACGCCATCAATGAACAGGCGAACGATGGCAACAGATGGAACACCATCAACGTACAAGGGCATACCGAGATCGTCGAGTAGCGTTCCATTCACGTAGATCATTTCTCCTGCGACAAGTGATTCTGTGTGCTCGAGAATGGTCATATTTGTTTCAGCAAGCGTCACAAATTCTGTCGAAGTATTGTACCCAGAAACACCTGTTGTCCCACTGATTCCATCGTAAGAGACGAGTACATCGCTGAACCCAATCGATGCGTTGAACGGAACCAGAAGACTTGCGTTTGCAGTTCCATTCGCAAACGTATTCACTGAAACAGACACTTCATCGGTCGAGTTCGTAGCAGGTAATGAGAACGTTACTTGTTGCCCAGCAAGGGGTTGGCCCAAGTTATCTTCAAGCCTGATTCGAACATCGAGCATGGTGCCACGCTCTGTACGATCGTTCAACGAAGGTTGGCCGAGTGAATCCAAGGATGGTTTCAAGAACGTAATCACAGAGAAGCCACGACTGTCAAAGGTTGAGTTGTTCTTTGAACCAATGTAGAAGTTCACTGTTGGCACAAGCGATGCTTCCAAAACGTGCGAGCCTCGCTCAAAGCCTGGTGTGAGCGTGATAACTGCTGTCCAGAAGCCACCTGATTGAACGGAACCGTTGCTTACTGCAAATCCAGTCGGAAGGTCATTGATTGTAAACAGAACATTGGAAATCAATGTTGAGCCATCACGGTTCTCGAGGCCACTTCCATTATCGGAAACAACACGTCCAGAGACGTTGAAACTCGATCCTGCAACTGGATTTTCTGTGATTTGGTCTACGACCATGAAGGTAAGCGAGCGTACAGTTACACTGCTGAGGTTCGCTTGTGTAGGTAGAAGGTCTGAACTTCCATTGTAGTAATAACTCACAACAATCAAACCGAGTGGATGCGTAAATGGAACGGTGAACGATGTGTTCGCAGTTCCTGAACCATCTGTTGTGACAGATGGTAACCACGTTTCATGGAATTTCGTCGTCACCTCTCGGCTACCAAGCGGTTGGAAATTGAAACTCGATTCGACCAATGTCGCACTCAAATTAACCGTTTCACCACGATTGATCAGAACCGGATTTCCAGGTTGTAATCCTTCAAGTTGCGTCACACCAAAGACAAAGATTGCAGAGGAGACGTTGGATGGTAGATAATACGGAGAGGAATCTTCCAGTACTTCGACAACCAGTGTTCGTGGTCCACGAACCGTTCCGTTGTTGGATGTATCCGTTGGTACTGTGAGGTTGAAACTACCATTCGAGAGTGTTGGAACTCCAGAACGTAGAAGTTCTTCTGGGTTGGATTGCCAATAGACGTCAAGACGCACACCAGAAATCAAAGATCTGGCAGGATCATCATTGTCAAGGATTTGCCCCTGCATGTTGAATGGAACACCCGCTGTAATGGTCGATGGCAATACATCGATTCGAATATCGGTCGGAACTTGGACCGTGACGTCAACAAACGTACTGTTGCCAGTTCGGCGACTGTTGCCGATAGCAAGCGGGTCCGTTAAATCATCAACGACCAACATCTGAAGAACATAGTCACCTGGTGCAAGCGTGGACGTAGCCCATGTGAATGTAGCATTGCCTTCCGCATCCGTCACTGCAGTACCGAGCGATTGGTTTGAATTACCATAATCCCAGATGTATTCGACGGTCACATCAGAAATGTTCGATTTATCTGCAACATCAAACACGGTAGTGTTGAATAACACCTGATCACCCGAAACAAACTCTATCGCACTCCGTTCTTCTTCAAGAAGGAATTCAGATTCAATTCCAATCGTCAAACTTGGTAAGACAGGCGGATTCGGTGGCGTTGATGAATCAACAACACGATAGTATGATCCACCTGGTGGAGCCATTGCTTCAAAGTTAAAGTCAACGTTCACTTGGTATCCATTCGATGGAAGTGTTGTCGGCATAACAACCGAGAGGTTGAACGCACCTGTTGCATTATCGAGCATACCATTGGCGAGATCGATTGGGAAACCATCTGCATCAAGCATGATCATCGAAATGACCGTATCGTTACCTAACACGGCTTCATTTGTGTACTGAGCATCGAATATATCTCCAACGATGTAAGTCATGTTTCCGAGATGTGTCCAATCTTGTAGTACGGTCAAATTCCAACCAATCTCAGCTTGGACTCGTATCGATTCTGATGCAGTACCTGGCTGGTACAAATCTGAACCGTTGTATTGGATATCAAACACATAGTCGTTTGGCCGAAGGCTTGAATCAAGTTGCCATGACAACGTAATCAGCGATGAATCCGGATCTGATGTTGTGTTCACCCATCTATTATTGAAAGTGAATGAATAATCACCTGGAACTGCTAAGCCGACTTCAACACCCATATGATCTGAAATTTGGACGAGGATATTGGTTGGTTCACCTCTCAGCTGAGGTGTTGCAATCACTTCGAAATTGAGTATACCAACCAGAGCAAACGGATCACCCGTGCTTAGGTTTGCATCATCTGTAGATTCGTAGAGATCAGGATAGAATCGCAAACGTACCTCAAGGATACCTGCAGCAACGTTGACATCGGTCGCATTGAGGAAGTGTTGAACACTGAACGCACCGTTGACGGAGACATTGAAAATTTCAGTCCACTCGCCTCCGCTGTTGTTTTCTCGCATCGAGAATGAGAGGTTTCCAGACATACCAACCGGAGATGCCCCGATTGTGAGCGCAGTTCCATTGACCCAAATATCATCGTTGAGAAGGAGAAGACTCGAGTTTACACCAGGGCCTTCAAGTGTAGCGGTCAGGTTTGGTGCATCACGAATGTCCAGCGTGAAGGATTTCTGAACTGGACGAAGATGATGCGTTGGACCTGTGATTCCATCCTCAGTTTGCAACCAACCGTCGTAACCGAGTGTAGCGCTGACGTTGGTTTTGGTCTCTAACTCATCCAACGTAAGTTCGAAGGACCACGTCCCTGATGGACTGACCTGGGTTGTCAAGTTTTGTGCACCATCAACAGAGGACGTAAACGAAAGCCAAACCGTTGAATTGACAACCAACGAAGCATCGACGAATGGTTGTTGCTCATATCCAATGAATCCCTCAATGGTCGTTGTTGCACCTGCTCCAACGATTGGTGCATCGATGGCACCGGGCGATGTGTGGTTGAGTGTTGCATCATCTGTGACGTTCATCCACCATGAATTCGCAGGACCTGCAACGGTTGAGTTCGCAGTGAGTATTGTTTGGCCTGAAACATATCCTTTCTGCTCGACTTCGATCATGATGGCGCCAAATCCTGGTTCGATCATTTCGACAGGAGCACCTTCGATGGTAAAGAACCCGTTCGAATCGGTCACGTTGACCTCAAGAAGGCGTTCTGGCGTGTTCAATCCACCCACACCATCGAATGCAGGAACCAATGGAACAAGATATGCACGCACAATGTGTTGTTCGATTGCAGTTTGGTTTTCAAGGAAAACAAGATTTCCGCTGATGGTGACATTCCCATCCGAACCATCTCGGTCGAAATTCGTCGGAGAGTAGAGGACATTACGGACATCGAGTTCCGCCGCATCTGGACATGGGTCAAATGGAACCCAGCCAAAGTCCAATCCGCCTGCTGAAGATGATTGTTGAATTCGGACTTCAGCCCAAGTTCGGAGATGCTGAGCACCTACTGCGTAACCATTTCCAGTCCAGTCACCGCCCTTGAATCCGCTCACCAATCGAGCAGGCAGGCCGATGACACGTGCCATTGTCACGTACGTTGTTGCGAATTCAGCGCATGTACCTTCATTCGCTACTTCAAGCATGAACTGTGCCAAGTCTTCACCGTCGACAAGTCCAGAACCATCGAAGTTAAGCTTGTATTCTGTGCTCGCATTTCCGTCTTTCAGATAGGTTTGCAAAGCAAGTGCCTGATCGTAGGCATTGACGGCAGATGCGTCATTAATGACAGCACTTGTAATGTTGAATACAACAGAGCGAGAATCGCTCAGATCAGTGTAATAGGACGGCAGAGCCGTCTCATATGGGAAGCCTTGTCCGGCAATACTTGTACTTGCGAGAGTACTCCAATCGAAATAATACTCTGGCTGTTGAACAACGATCTCTTCGACAAATCCTCCTTCAACTTCGTATCGATGCGTGTCGTTGGTTCTCGAGAGAACGACCGCAGAATCCGCCCAGAAAGAGACATTCGTCGTCGAGGCAGGAAGGGGTAACGCTCCTTCACCAACAGGGAAATTGTAACTGATTTGCCACGTGATTGTATCGTTCGCGAAACTTGTACTTGCCATGTGTGTGAGATTCGTAAATGGAGGTATGACCTCCTCACCGGGATGAACTGCATTGTCGTGCGTGTATGAATTCCCAGTTGGAATATCATTGGTGTATTTTCGCCAGTACTTTTCGATGTCGAGATCGACAACACCCGTTGTATTGTTCGCCCAGAAGATGACATCGTTTTGAGGAAGATCATCGGTCGGATCGAACAAATTGAACGGAGCACCTACACAATTGAAGAACCAAAATTGCTGAGGACATTCTGCACCATCGAGCATTCCCCCACCATCGGTATCGGGATTACGCCAATCTGAACCCGTAGCGTTCTCAACTGCATCAGGAATGCCATCATTATCAAAATCGTCAGGAAGAATATCGTCAGAAGGATCATTTTCTGGATTTGTACTATCGAAGTATTCGGTTCGATCGTCAACTCCTCCGCTATCTGTGTCGACCGACTGATAGTCCGTGACCCAAATGTCGGTCGAACCGTTGGTAATTCCAATGAAAGCAAGGTTGCAACCCGTTGTATTCTCAAAGTAGGAGTTGATTCCATCACCATCTGGATCAAGGGTATTGAAACATGGCTCAGTTGGATCTGTGTTGTCAAACACTTCGTCGTAATCGTTGACACCATCACCATCGGTATCTGCTAGTGTAGGGTTGGAAAACCATCCATAGGTGCCGAGCAGTTCCTCCCAGTTTGCCAAACCATCACCATCGCTGTCCGTGAAGTCATCGTCACAGTACGTACGTGTTGTTCCAATCGTACCATCCTGGTTTGCTGCAGTATGACAGAATGAACCGTTTCTGCTCTCGATGGACGTTGGAGTTCCACTCGGTGAGGGATTGACCCCAAGCAATGCATTGCTGGTCAAAGATATCGCAAGATACGTGAACGTTGTATAAGTCCCTGAATTGTTGTAGTACCCAACTCCACCACTTGGATTGAATCCACTTGCATCGGCAAGGAAGAGTTGGTTTGCTGTACTAAAGGAAACAAATGTGGTTGCAAAATTGACCAATGAATCACACGGATCTGTCCCATGGCTAACGTTTCGCTCGTCGCCATCGTTTACTCCGCCAAAGTCAGTATCTGCGACATTCCATTCTGTGCAAGTAAGATTCTCTTCCCAATTTTGAATTCCGTCGTTGTCTTCATCACCTGAGTCTTCTCTACGCGTTGGATCCGTTTCACCAGGATCGACGAGGCCGTTTCCATTCGCATCTTCATCACCATCGTCGAACGCATCGCCATCCGTATTGTTGTCACGCGGGTCTGATGCTTGTGCAGGGTTTCCATATGCTCCGTTGATCTCGATGCCATCAGGAATTCCATCGCTATCTGTATCCGAACTTGTTGGATCTGTCAACAACGTCAACGCCTCGTAGGAATCGTTCAAGCCGTCATTGTCGGTGTCACTGTCTTGTGGGTTTGTTGAAGTAATGCCGTCGACTTCTGCGGTAAGTGTAGCACATGCACCAGGACCAATGCCTTGTACAGGGTCACATGGAGATACTGTTTCAGTAGGGACTCCGTCTGGGCCAGGGCGGAAACAAGGAACTCCACCGCAGTTCGTAGTCCATGAAGGGTTCACATATTCCATGAGGTTGATCAATCCATCTCCGTCGGGGTCACCATTTGCTCCATCAGCATTTGATGCACTTGTTGCATTGAGACCGTTTGCAGCTTCCCAACCGTCAGGCATTCCATCGCCATCGGTATCCCATCCATTCGGGTCTTCATCGGAAACACCATCGCCATCGTCATCGTTTGATGAACAATCTGCATCGCCATCATTGTCGGAATCTGAACCGTCAACCTGTCCATCTTTGTCATCGTCAAATCCATTCGCACAGACGTTTCCTACAGGGTCCTCATCGCAGAGGATGGTGTTGCCTTGACCATCACTCCCAGTATCACCACAGAGTGGTTGGTTAAATTGCATGGAATCTTCTTCGTTCCAATCGTTAACAGGAATGGTCCCGTTCCACCAAACACCGTTGTCCAAAACACCAGTAGTAGCAGGATTGTCCCAATTTGAGGGTTGAAGGTAGGAATATTCCTGGAGATTTGACATTCCATCACCATCAGGATCGCCAACGGCTCCATCTCCACCTGTTGCAGACAATGGGTCAAGACCGTACTTCCACTCCCAACCATCTGGAAGACCGTCATTGTCAGAATCCCAATCGGTTGCTGCCGTATTGATGAGATATTCGAGACCATATGTTAGCCCATCACCATCCAAATCGGATGCCGCACTCACCTCTTCAGTGACAAAATCGATTGCCGTTAGTGTTGAAAGAACCATTAAGGCAACCAAAAAGATAGACTGCGCAACAGTTCGCCGTTGTGAACGGTCGAGTTTCATTGCGCCAGAAGGACCAACTTTCAGCGTTTCCGCATCAATCATGGTTTATGCTCGTCCCAATAGCACATAAGGGAAATGGTGCGTTGTTCATACAAACTAGGATTCATCATCGGTGGATTCGATATCAATAAGTTCCAATTCAATGTCGTCAAATTCCTCTTCTTCAGGCTCTTCTGGAGCCATCTCAGTCTCCTCAACACCTTCACTCTCAAGAACTTCATGCGTCGAAGGGTCAACCATCGCAGCAAACATTTGAGCCTTCATCTTGTTTTGGCCACGACGATACAATCCAAATCCAGCGAGAACAAGAACAGAGAGGAATAATACAATCGTCGTAGGTTCTGGATCTTCGATTTCACTCATAATCGAGTTGAGAAGTCCGGAACTATCGGTCTTAAACTCAAAGGTTGGCTTTTGGATGTAACAGAGACTATCGGTACACTCTTGGTAATTTGTAGGCGTCACAGTGAGTTCAAACTCAACGATTTGGCCGCTCTTGACCTTCTCAGGAGCGGTGATTTGCATTGTGAAATCTTCGGATGAAAAGGCATCGAGAGTGAAGGAGATAATCTCTCCAGAATCAAGTGTAGCATCCCATTCAGCAGGCGCATTTACAGAGATAACAACATCGACTTCAACGTTGTTGAGGTTGTCAATTCGATATTCGACATCGATGGTCTGGCCTGATGCGATACGACTGGTTTGAGACTTCTGCTCTACGACGAGGTTACCAGGAACGACTTCTTCAGCGACTTCGATTGTGAGTGGAAGATCGAAATATCGGGGCACCTCATCACCATCAGGTTCCTCCGCAACTTGAAGATACACTACATGTTTACCTGCCTCAACTTGCTGTCGAATCGTAACCTCAACTTCAACGTCAATGTACTGCCCACCAGCGAGCGGAGCTACAAGCACAATGTTCCCTTCAATGTCCGTAATTTCATACAACCAAGTTGCATAGGCAGGATCGTTGTCAATGTTGCGCTGCAAAGCTGCTGGATTCTTGATGACCCAATTTGTCGAGCCTGCATCAAGTGTCGAATCGGTAATTCGCACGTTGTATGTAACCGTCGAGCCCGGTGCAACAGGACCAATTTGGCCGAGCACACCCCCGTCGGAATCTGAGATGACTTCTCCAACAATTCCGTATGTTCGGTGAACAGTCCATACGACAGGGGTGGTGAAGACCTCATCAACACTGTTGTCAGAGGTGACGCTTAGTCGGACAAGAGAAATATCGTCCGCTTCTCTATCTGATGGAGGATAGGCCTCAACCTTGATGATGAGTTTCTCTCCTTGACCAATGATGGGTGTCAAAGCGTCAACACCTTGCTCAACAAGTTCAGATCCTGTTCCATTGACGAGGAACTTCAACGTCCATCCAGGCTCAATTTCTTGGATTCGAATTCGATAACTATCATCATCAAAACCAACGTTGCTGATGCTGAGATAGAAATCACCTACTTTGTCATAATCAACGTAATGTGAGAGATTTTCATTGTACAACTCAGGTCGATCTGATGCAAAGATTTGCTTTTGTTGCTCGACATCATCATACACATCGATTTGAGGTGGCCCAAATTGATTGACCTTCTCAACATTCACTGGAATCGACACCTTACGGACTTGTGAGCCACTATCGGCACCACTTGTCGAGAAAGCGTACGCCTCGATGATGATTTGGTAATTATCATTGATGGTGCTGAGGTCTTCAGGCGCTTGTACGGTAAGGAGTGGATTGACACTCGATCCACCTCCACTAAGCGTATATCCTCCCGGGCTGTCCCAATTAGGATCCGACCAACCTGCAGGTAAAGATTGTTGAAGTTCCATCTCGATACGAAGTTCTGAAGCTACTGACCCCGTGTGGAGGACGGCGAATTCAACGGAGGATGTCTGTCCGGGAGCAACAAGCAACTTTGGAATCTGATTAACTGGGAATTCGATGAAGATATCATGTTCAAGGAACGTAATTCCTTGTGGATGATTGTATGTGACCTCATTCCCTTGCACATCCGTAATCGTAAGGTTCAATGGATATTCACCTGAATTAATTCCAGATTCGTAGACAAAGGTTGTGTTTCCAACCAACCCTTCGTTATCGAGTTTGAGTTCATTGTTTTCAAACTCATGATTAAACGCTGGAGATTGAATGTTCGGTTTGTCGATATTAATTGAAACTGATTCGATATCACTGCGGCCGAACGCATCTCGAACATCAACCGTTAGTTGTATTTTCCTTTGCTCTACTCGATGCGTAGGAGACCATTCTGTCTTTTCAGTTTCGCTCCAACCATCGCCGACTTCATGGATTCTGACTTGGGAACCTGCGAGCGCATTCGCTCGAAGTTCAATCATGGAAAACCCATTCGCAACTTTTCCAGCATATGCAAGTTCGAGAGAACACGAACCAAACGGGTTACTTCCGCCAGATTCACATGATGCATCTGCGCTTACCTCGAGACGAAGGCTGTCACCATCTTCAACGAGAATACTTGCATCACCCAAATCGAGATCAAAGCGGTATGAGGAAAAACCACAGTTGCTGAGAAATCCTCCACAAGGGTCCGTCAATTGTTCCGTCATTGTAGCAACAACCGATGATCCTGAGAAGAGTGTGAATGTTACATCTGCTGTTGAACTGTTATCTGAGCTCTGAAATTTCATGAACGCTGTAACTTTCACAATCTGTCCCGACTTGCCTTTCACCGTAAGATCGGAGAGTAATTCATTGGTTGGAAATTCAAGGCCCGCACCAAGTACACTTGCGACCACTTCGCTACCAGCCGGTTCGATTGTTGTTATGAAATCAACAGGTTGGTTGTTAACACTTTTTTGATCCAGGTACAACTCATAATCAACAAATCCACCCGATGAAGACATGGGTTGTGAAATCTCTTCAAGCACAACTGGAGGAGGATTTTCAATTGGTATTACAGCCAGAAAGAGCGCGATGAGTACTGCGAATACAACGGGCTTTGAAGACATGGTCATGACATCCCTCATAACACCCGAAGAGAGCAGGCGTTAAACGGTTTTGCATGATTTGTGCGAACAAATTGCGTTCCTTCACAAGTTTATTGGTATCGAGGGAGGGATTTGAACCCTCGAACCCATCTGGGACCGGATCTTAAGCCCGGCGCCTTTGACCACCTCAGCCACCTCGATGACAGGACGACTTGGCGCCTCTATGAAATCCTTACGAAGGATTAATGCTCCATCCACCATCAACAAAGAGTTCCTGCCCAGTGAGATACGGAGATACTGCAAAGAAGTACACTGCGCCAGCAACATCGCTTGGATCACCAGAGCGTTGAAGAGGAATTGATTGCACTATTTTGCTAAAATGTTCATGTTCCCAATCAGCCGATAAAATCGCACCAGGGGCGACACAATTTACGCGGATATTCGGAGCATATTCTCCTGCAAGATTGAGCATCAATTGACGAAGACCTGCTTTACTCGAGGTATAATGCGAGAGTTGTTTCCACGCTTTACCCGCTGAAGTGTCGGTCAAGGCAATTATCGAACCGTTAACATCGGAAAGCGAAGTTTGCAAACCTTGCGACAATTGAAGCGGGGCTTCGACGTGCAATCGGTTCAAAAAACGCATGGTTTCGAGTGACAATTCATCAACAGGAATTTGGCTATAGACCGAGGCATTGTGAACCAGAACATCCAATCCTCCACGCTGTTGGACAAAGGGATGGTTCGAAACCATTGAAATCAATTGATTGGTTTGCTCTTCATCCGAAAGATCACCTTGCAGTAAGTCTGCTTTGCAACCTTTCTCAACCAGTTTAGATTTGAGCAATTCACCTGCTTCGCGAGAGGTCGATACGTGAATAAGAACTGCGTAACCTTCTTCTGCAAATTTTTGGATGATGGACGCCCCAATACGTCGCCCGCTACCAGTCACGAAACACACCTTGGCTGGCATGAAATCCGCTCATCATCCTCACACATATATGCTCGTATCCTTGCAAATCATCGAATTACGCCCCTGCACACCTTTTTGATGTCCGTTCATGTGGCCTAAAACAAGGGGGGCATCGGATGGCTAAAAATCTCAAAATGGCAAGCCAGAAACCATCACGTCCGCGACTCCCTTCATGGTTCCGAACAAAGTTGCCATCAGGCACACAGCAAGCCATGTTCAATGATACAATGGATGCTGTCAAAGACAACCAACTTCACACCGTTTGTCAAGAAGCAAAATGCCCCAACATTCACGACTGCTGGTCAAGTGGTGATGCAACGTTTATGATCGCTGGAAAAGAATGCACACGTGGATGCCGTTTCTGTGCAGTAGGGACTCGAAAAACACCACCTCCATTGGATGTTGATGAACCTCAACACCTTGCTGATGCCGTAGCATCGATGAATCTCCGCCATGCGGTCATTACAGTTGTCAATCGTGATGACCTTGAAGACTCGGCAGCCGATCACTACAAACAATGTCTTGCTGCGGTTGCAGAACGAAGCCCACATGTGAGTTTGGAATTATTGTGCTCGGACCTTGCTGGTGATTTGAACGACCTCGCTCACTTACTTGAAGGAAGTCCATTACGTGTATTTGCCCACAATGTCGAGTGCGTACCACGCCTCGATTCCGTCGTTCGTGACCCTCGTGCATCGTTTGAACAGTCGATTTCAATCCTTCGAGAAGCGAAACGGCTCCGTCCGGATATGTTGACAAAATCATCGTTGATGGTTGGTGTTGGTGAAACTGATGAAGAAATCGTTGAGGCGATGAAACTGCTTCGTAATGCAGGTGTTGACTTATTGACGATTGGCCAATACCTTGCCCCCTCAAAGAATCATCTTGCTATCGACCGGTTTCCCGATCCTGAGTTGTATGACATATGGGCGCAAAAAGCGATTGAAATGGGCTTTTCAGGTGTTGCAAGTGGACCTCTTGTCAGGTCTTCTTACAAGGCAGGCTTATTGATGCGAAAGACGCTTGATGAAAACAATACTGAAGAAATGCCCGGCGCCTATGTGCTGGTTCAACCCAAACCAACGAACCAACATGCCTTAATGCCGAGTCATGGTGAGGTGGAACAATGACGGAGCGATTGACGGCTACGACGGCACCCTACACCATCGGAATACCTCCGTTCCGACCAGGAGAAGATGCCGATTTCGGTGGAGCTTTCAAAGAACAACCGGGCGACCTGTGGCGCCCTGATCCCACTACATGTTCCTCTGAGGATACAGCACCACATGCACGTGGACTTCTTCGTGTCCTCAACGACAAAGGTGAAGCAAAAGGCGAATGGGACCCGAAACTCGATACAAGCGAATTGATTCAAGGACTTGAATACATGATGCGTCTTCGAATTTTCGATGACCGAATGATTAAGATGCAGCGAACAGGAAAACTCTCCTTCTACATGCGATCATTTGGAGAAGAAGCAGTAGCAATCGCTCAAACTATGGCGCTCGAAAATCAAGATTGGATTTTCCCTTCCTACCGGCAACCGGGTGCACAATTCGTGCGCGGTCGAGACATGGTCAGTATGATTTGCCACTGCATTGGAAACACCGAAGATAACGTTCGAGGGCGCCAAATGCCCGTTCACTACACCTACAAGGAAGGTCGATTCATTTCGATTTCATCACCGGTAGGCACACAATTCTCACAGGCTGTTGGCGTTGCTATGGCCAGTGCATACCAAGAAAAGGACGAGGTTTGTATTTCGTGGCTTGGCGATGGAACCTCTGCTCAAGGAGACTACCATTATGCCCTCAACTTTGCATCGACATTCAAACCGCCTGTGATTCTCAACGTTGTGAACAACCAATGGGCGATTTCAACCCACGCAAATCTCGCAACAGGTGGCCGCACATTTGCAGAGCGCGGCCTTGCCTATGACATTCCTTCCTTCAGAGTCGATGGAAACGACTTCCTCGCTCTTTACAGCATCACAAAGTGGGCCCGAGACCGAGCCAGTGCAGGCATGGGACCAACACATATCGAAGTTTACACCTATCGAGCCGGAGCGCATTCCTCTTCCGATGATCCGTCTGCCTATCGTCCAAATGATGAAGCATCATGCTGGCCAGGTGGAGATCCAATTCAGCGTTTGAAAGAACATCTTCTTCACATTGGTGAATGGGACGAAGAGAAGCACGAGGCACTTGCACAGAAGATCGATGACGAGGTCATGGCTGCATACAAGGAAGCCTGTGAATTCGGTGATTTGGCATCAGGGCCGTATCCACCTGCTTCAACCATTTTCACAGAAGTGTACGAAACTGTTCCGTGGCACATTCAAGAGCAACGAGAGGAGCTAGGGAAGTGATATCATGGCCGATATGAACATGATCAAATCCCTCAATTCCGCGCTCTCCATTTCACTCAAGCAGGACCCAAATGTCGTCATCTTTGGAGAAGATGTAGGCTTTTTCGGAGGCGTCTTCCGCGTTACTGAAGGCCTTCAGAAGGAATACGGACCTCACCGAGTTTTCGATTCACCTCTCGCAGAAGGAGGTATCGCTGCCATTGCAATGGGCATGAGTCTTAACGGACTTCGGCCCGTTGCTGAAATTCAGTTCGCAGATTACATCTTCCCTGCGTACGATCAAATCGTCAATGAGATTGCAAAACTTCGTCACCGCTCAGGTGGCGAATTTTCATCGCCAGTTACCATTCGAACACCTGCTGGTGGAGGTATCAAGGGAGGACATCATCACTCGCAATCACCTGAAGCTCAATTCACGCATACACCAGGATTGAAGGTCGTTTACTGTTCAAACCCATACAATGCCAAGGGCTTGTTGCTCGCATCCATTGAATGCAATGACCCAGTTATCTTCTTTGAACCGAAGCGATGCTATCGTGGACCGTTCTATGGCGATCCACACAACGTTCCAACATGGAATGGACACCCTGATGCTGATGTTCCTGAAGATCACTACATCGTTCCTCTGGAACAAGCACGAATCGTGCGCGAGGGTTCTGCTTGTACGGTCATTGCCTACGGAACCATGGTCCATGTTGCTGAACAGGCCATCAAGGATTCAGGAATTGATTGTGAACTAATCGATCTTCAGACGCTCGTTCCTTGGGACCGAGATACGGTTGTTAATTCCGTCAAGAAAACTGGACGTTGTGTCATCGTTCATGAAGCACCAAAGACCAGTGGATTTGGTGCGGAAATGAGTGCATCGGTCCAAGAACGATGTTTCTATCACCTTGAAGCGCCAATTCAACGTGTCACCGGATGGGACACACCATTCCCACATACAACGGAATGGGATTACTTGCCAAGTCCTCAGCGTATCGCTGAAGCCATTAAGAAAACACAGGAGGAATAAACATGGGAACATTTGCATTCAAACTACCAGATATCGGAGAAGGCGTTGTTGAAGGTGAAGTCGTCGAATGGATGGTCGCCGTTGGTGATACTGTCAAGGAAGACGATCCGATTCTTTCGGTTATGACCGATAAGGCAACCGTCGAAATTCCAGCACCATGCGATGGAACCGTCACTAAAATCATTGGTGAAGCAGGTGACATCCTACCAGTCGGTGTTGTTTGTATAGAATTCGAAGTTGATGGTGATGGAAACGCATCAGCAAGCGAACCTGAGCCTGAAGCACCTGCTGTCGAAGAGGCGCCTGAGCCTGCAGCAGAGCCTGAACCAGAACCTGCTCCAGCACCCGAACCAACGCCTGCACCTGTTGCAGTTGCAGGACCGGCAGTTGAGCGTGCACCAGGTACGAAGCCACTTGCCGCACCTGCAGTTCGACAGCGGGCACGTGATGCTGGCGTCGATTTGTACCACGTTGCTGGATCTGGCCCTGCTGGAAGAATCACGCACGCTGACCTTGATGTTCATCTCAGTGGAGGTGCATCTCGTGCCTCTTCATCCATGCCGATGGGCAGTTCTGCAAAGGTTGCCAAGACTGGAACTGAAGAAATCAAGGTCATCGGATTGCGACGAAAGATTGCTGATTCGATGATGGCATCCTACAGTACCATCCCTCACTTCTCCTACTTTGAAGAGGTCGATGTAACCGAACTTGAATCACTACGACAGCATCTCAATGCAACTCGACCAGAAGGTGCTCCAAAGCTCACCTATCTACCATTCATCATGCTCGCCCTCGTTAAGGGACTTGGACAGCGTCCTGAATGCAACGCTTTGTTCGATGATGAAGCAGGTGTTGTCACTCGACACGAAGCTGTTCATCTCGGCATTGCAACACAAACCGATCGTGGACTCTACGTTCCAGTCGTCAAGCACGTCGAAGCAATGGATGTTTGGACCGCTGCAGCAGAAATGGGTCGAGTTACACAAGCGACTCGAGACGGAAAAGCAGGTGTTGACGAACTCACAGGTTCGACATTCACAATCACCAGTCTTGGCAGAATGGGTGGTCTTGGAGCAACACCGATCATCAACAAGCCTGAGGTTGGAATCCTTGGCGTTCACAATGCCAAAGATCGTGCTGTGGTTATCGATGGCCGAGTTGAAGTTCGTCGAATCATGAATCTCTCCTCCTCATGGGACCACCGTGTTGTGGATGGGCATGATGGTGCAAGTCTTGTTCAACTGCTCAAGTCGATGCTGGAGCACCCAGCAACCATCTTCATGTGAGGTGTTTGGATGAAAACTCGAAATTGCAAAGTTTTGGTGATTGGCGCAGGCCCTGGAGGATACGTTGCTGCAATTCGTGCAGGTCAACTCGGAATGGACACGGTCATCGTTGAAGGCCAACGTGCTGGAGGTACCTGTCTCATTCGAGGATGTATTCCTTCAAAGGCGCTCATTCATGCTGCCCACACCTTCCACAAACTCGCAGGGCACGCTAAGAAAGGGGGCCACATGGGTATCAGTATTCCCGGACCTGCTGAACTCAAAATGGAAGATACGATTGCCTGGAAAGATGGAATCGTCGATCGACTCAACAAAGGCGTAGAAGCCCTCCTCAAGAATGCAGGTGTTGAACTTGTGAATGGATGGGCTGAATTCCAAGATGCGAAGACGGTGAAAGTTGGTAAAGGCAAGGATGCACTGATCATTCAAGCAGAAAACGTCATTCTTGCAAACGGATCCATCCCAATCGAACTCCCATTCATGAAGTATGGTGAACATGTTCTTTCGTCGAGAGAGGCGCTTTCTCTTCAGGAACTACCAAAGCGAATCGCGGTCGTTGGGGGAGGCTACATTGGTCTTGAGCTTGGCATCACCTTCCGAATGCTTGGAAGTGAAGTGACGATTGTTGAAGCAATGGATTCAGTTCTTCCAATCTTCGACAAGGAACTTCGTCGACCGCTCGAAATTGCCATCAAGAAACAAAAGATTGCCGTTCACACCAAGGTCTTTGCAAAAGGCATTGAAGAAAACAAGGATGGAAGTGTTGATCTCCTTTACACTCCTAAAGATGCAAAGGAAGGTACAGATCCAGAACGACTTACAGTCGACAAGGTTCTCGTTACCGTTGGTCGTCGACCAATGAGTGCTGCTCTTGCACCAACAGGTGTTGCTCTCGATGAACGTGGATTTGTTAAAGTCAACAACAAGTGTGAAACCAACATGAAAGGTGTTTATGCGATTGGAGATGTGTGTGATCTTGGCGAAATGCTTGCGCACGTTGCATCCTTCCAAGGTGAAATGGTTGCAGAAATCCTTGCTGGTGAAAACCGAATCTATGAGCCTGCAGCCGTTCCTGCCATCGTCTTCACAGAACCTGAAGTCGTCTCAGTCGGTCTTTCTCCTGATGAGGCAAAGGCTGCTGGCCATCCAGTCATCACGGGTAAATTCCCATTGGCTGCAAACGGCCGTGCACTGACGCAAGAAGCAGAAAAGACCGCTGGATTTGTTCGTGTCACAGCCCGTGAAGACGATCATCGAATCCTCGGAATTCAAGCGGTTGGGACACACATCAGCGAGCTTGTTGGAGAATGGACACTTGCTATTGAAATGGGCGCGCTTCTCGAAGATGTTGCACACACAATCCACGCTCATCCGACCATGACAGAGATGACGCATGAAGGTGTTCTAGCTACACTCGGTCATGCAATTCATTCGATGTGAAGCACTGAAAAATGCGTGAGCAGAGTTTTTTACCAAACCTCGTATCAAAACCGGTAACAAACTGTTGTATAGTCCCATTCATTGAACACACTAAGGCGGATTTGGGAATGTCTGACTTCTTGGTGGAACTGAAGAACTTTGCTCGCCTTGCGCAAGCAAATTCCAAGCACGTTCAGCACGAAAAAATGTCATCAAAAGTTTGTCTCGTTTCACTAAAATTCGATTCTGAAAATATCGAGATAGCAAAACGTCTCACGACGGAAGGGATGGAAAAGCAAGATCGCCTCAACTATTTGCAAACGTTAAGAGAACATCTTGGCAAGGAAGTCTTTGAATTCTCCACCTGTAACCGCATTTTGTATGTTGGATTCGATATCGAACCTGAAGAACTTGTGGCAGGAGTTTCCACCGTCTCAAACATCTCCAATATTCCCTTCAAACACGCAACTGGTTCTGATGCCTGGAAGAACCTTGTAAACATCGCTAGCGGACTGGATTCGTTTATTGTCGGAGAATTACAAGTGATGTCACAGCTGCGCAACGCCATCAATTTCCATCGCGAGCATGCACTCATAGGAAACTACAACCTCGCTTTCTTTGATCACATTGTTTCAGCGAATCGTATTGTTCGCAAAGAATTGGGGTTCACGAGTTCCACCGAATCAATGCTCAATCTCGCAACCTCCTCGCTTGAAGACATCTTAGAACCAAAAGGGCAAGCCAAATCATTGGTACTTGGATTTGGAGAGATGGGTGCAAAAGCTGTCGAAACCCTCCTTCATGTCAACCAAGAAAACATCATCGTCGCCTCAAGGAATCCTGACGAATCGTCTACACGAAATCTAGACCTTGCATCGAAATGTACGATGATTACCTATCACGAAATCAAGGATTATGCTGAAGACATTGACCTTGTCATTTCGACAAGACGATGTTCAACTCCTGCATACACAAAAGAAAATCCCCTTCCAATCACCTCGAAGGCAACACTTCTTGATTTCTCGTGGCCACCGTCCATCGATTATGATGCAGTACCTCCGAATCAAACACTTCTTGGCATGGAACATTGGATCAAGTTAGCACGAAATCTTGACCAAGAAGCATACCAAACCATGATGCATGAGGCGGAAGAATTGATTGAAAGTATCCAGAAGAGATACATGAATGCTCTTAGCGACCGAAATGAAGCCAACTTTAGAGCACTCATTTACGGCCAAATGGAAAAACTCTCAAGCAGTTGGCAATCGTCTTCCAATGCTACTCAGGAGGATTCTCTACAAATGGGAGCATTTGCCAGAGAAATTGCAACTTGGATTTGTAAACAAAACAAAACATTCCATCTTTCTGAACTATCAACGTTCATCGAAGGAACGAATCGTCATTTGAGTCCTGATTTACTCCTCGAAGTAGCAAAAGATGTGGAGAGTTCAGTCATCTCCATGACCGCTGGAACCTGATTCTGGAGGATGCTCATGACGATTCGAATTGGAACACGCTCATCGAATCTCGCATTATGGCAAGCCCGTTCTGTTGCATCTGCACTCAAACAGGCAGGGATTGAAACCGAAATTATCGAGTTTAAATCAACTGGCGACCGAAGTCTAGGAGGGAATCTATCCTCCTCTGTTGGCCAATTCATACATACAATCGATGATGGCCTTATCACTGGTAAGATCGATATTGCAGTTCATTCCAGCAAAGATGTTCCCGTCTCAATCAGCAAAGAAATTCGACATCTTGCCTACATGAAACGAGGTACAACAAGCGATCTCGTCTTGATGAAGAAAAAAGGGTTTGACTCCCTTGAAGACATTCTGAACTCTGTTGAATCCACACCTCTTTCAGACGTATTGGCCAGTTTCGGATCTGGATCAACATTCGGAACGGTTTCGGGACGGCGACAGTCCCTGTTGCTGAGCGAGCGTCCAGATATTATCCCGCTTGCTGTACGAGGTCATGTAGAAACCAGAATCAATCGCCTCCTAGAAGGTCGAGTCGATGCACTTGTCCTAGCAGAAGTTGGTATCAAACGATTGAATTCAATCGGTGCACTAGATTCGGTGAAAGGAAACATCTCTGCTGTTCGTTTGGATCAAAACGATTGGCCAACCGCACCTGGCCAGGGCGCAGTTTGCATCCATTGTAAAGCAGAACGATTCGATGAATTCATCAACCTGCGAGACGTTCTCAACCATCCACAAACCGAACAAGACATTGTGAAAGAACGGGCCATTCTCGATAGAATAGGCGGGGGTTGTCTGTACCCTGCTGGAATAGAAGTTCAAGGTAACTTGACCCGCGTGAAAATCGCTCCAAAGGGTTGGAAGACAACATTCTGTGAAGGAAGGACGTATTCCATTTATTCCTATCAAGGAGATTATGAGAGCATGATGATTGATTTACCTCAGGATGAGGATGCACCAATACGTTCAACTCCGATAGATGGGCCAAAATTTGTCTCAACGCTCAACTCTGATCGAATTTCCAATGTATTGGCGAATAACGGCATTCCAATGGAGAACATGTCTGTCATTGATTTGAGTCCGTCATTGGATGCTTGGCCCAGAGATTTCTTGAGTCAATATACAAGAAAGAGAGATTGGCCATACCTCGTACTCACGTCACCATTTGCGGCAAAATGTGCCATCATTGCTGCGGAGTCCAACCCGGACATCGCAAGGATACAATGGCTTGCTATCGGCGAAGGGACTGCTCGAGCATGTTTTCAACGCGGCGTCACTGTGGCCATTTGTGCTAAGGCAAGGAATTCGAAAGAGCTTGTTGCGTACATTGCAGAGAACATTGATGCCAAGACCCCACTACTGATACCACGGTCAAACGTTGCACCCAATGATGTCGTCCATAATTTGGAGAAACTAGGCTTCTCAATCGACCACTGGATAGGGTACGAAAACAAGCCCAAATCAGTTGATAATGCTCCTGTATCACCCGATGATGTTCTTCTCTTATCCTCTTCATCCTCTGCAATCTCGTGGGCAGAAAATGGGCTTGTGGTTCCAAATGAGATTATTTGTATGGGAAACAATGCGAAAGAAACAATCCACTCTCTGGATCATTTCCATGGAAGCAACGTTTCAGTTCTCAAAGGACCAACGACGGAGTATCTCATGCAATGGTGGAAGGAGAATAGGGGGCACATGACATGAACATACGGCCACGAATCAATCGGTGGACTCAAGCGCGAAGAAGCATGTTGTTTGGTAACGCTCCACTCCACGCTTTGGTTCAACCTCATTTTGTTGTTGCCGGGGAAAACATCGACACCCCAATCGAAAGCATGCCAGGCATCAATCAACAGTCTATTGATGTCTTGATCGAAACCGTGCAGAACGATTATGACAATGGGATTCGAGCAGTAATGCTGTTTGGTGTTGTTGAACATTCGGAGAAAGATGATGCTGCAAGCAAGGCTTCAGATGTCGACTCGCATCTTCATCGGGCGGTTCAAGAATTAAAATCCATACACGGTGATTCGATTGTCGTTATGACGGATGTTTGTCTGTGTACTGCAACGAATCATGGCCATTGTGGTTTAGTTCACGAAGGTGAAATTCTCAACGATTCGTCCGTAGAGCGATTGTGTGAGATTGCAGTCTCCCATGCAGAGGTCGGCGCAGATTATGTCTGTGCATCAGATATGATGGATGGTCGAGTCATCGCAATACGCTCAGCGCTTGAGGCTGCAGGTTTCACAAGTACTGGCATACTCTCCTATTCTGTAAAATATGCATCTACGTTCTATGGTCCATTTCGTCAAGCTGCCGATTCAAGTCCCGAATTTGGCGATCGGTCCACACATCAAATGGACATATCATCAGGCTATGATGAAGCAATCTTGGAATCTGAATTGGACGTCAAAGAAGGAGCGGACATTGTCATGGTTAAACCCGCTCTTGCCTATCTTGACGTGGTTCGGAAAGTAGCAGACTCAATCAACAGACCCGTAGCAGTGTACAATGTAAGCGGAGAGTATGCTATGGTCATGAATGCTACAAAGGATGACAATTCACGAAGACGAATGGTTCGTGAAATAATGACAGCATTCAATAGAGCGGGTGCTGACGTCATCGTATCCTATCATGCTCGGGAAATTGCCGAGAAGGGTTGGCTTGATTGAGGTATTGCAATGGACAGAGCAAAATCCGACAGCATGCACAACGTTGCAATGGAGCACCTCGTAGGAGGCGTCAACTCTCCGGTTCGCGCCTTCAAATCTGTTCACGGAAATCCGATTTACTTCGAGAAAGCATCAGGAGCGCATGTCACGGACATTGACGGCAACATACTTGTCGATTTTGTCCAATCTTGGGGCCCGCTTATCCATGGCCACTCGCATCCTGAAATTATCAAAGCAGTTCATGAAAAAATGCTGAATGGGACCTCATTTGGCGCACCCCATCTCGGTGAAATTGAACTTGCAAAGAAAGTCAAAAAACGATTCACTCACATGGATAAGGTACGTTTTGTTTCTTCAGGAACAGAGGCAGTAATGAGTGCAGTACGACTCGCTCGAGGCTACACAGGTCGAGATCTACTTGTCAAGTTCGAAGGTTGCTATCATGGACATGTTGATTCCTTGATGGTATCTTCTGGAAGTGGTCTCGCAACCTTTGGAATTGCGAGCAGCCCCGGTATCCCAAACGATACAGTCGCTACAACTCTTATTTGTCCATTGGATGACATTGAGGCGGTTGAGTTCCTGTTCAAGGAACACGGTAATGAAATCGCAGCTGTAGTGATTGAACCGCTCCCTGCAAACAATGGACTGCTCATTCAACGAAACGAATTCCTAGTTCGACTCAGAACACTTTGCGATCAGCATGAATCCTTGTTAATCTTTGATGAGGTCATCAGTGGTTTTCGTTTCAAGCACGGAAGTTACTCTGATATTTGTGGAGTCACACCTGACATAACTGCTCTTGGCAAGGTCATTGGAGGAGGGTTGCCTGTTGGAGCATACGGTGCACGAGACGAAATAATGGAACAACTTTCTCCTTTAGGACCAGTTTATCAAGCAGGGACATTATCTGGCAATCCACTTGCCATGGCAGCTGGTGCAAAAACCTTGGATCTCTTGGATGAAGATGCCTACGATTACCTCGAGCAACTTGGATCCATGATGGAGACAGAGGTCAATCTTGTACTCAAAAAACATGGATTTCCAATGCGGCTTGTACGAATGGAAAGTCTGTTCTGGTTTTCACCTGGTGACGGAACCCCTGCAATTCGGGCCGACCATATACCAAAGGACGCAGGTAAGTTGTATGCTGATGTTCACTTGGAACTCCTAATGAGAGGCTACATGCTTGCACCATCTGCTTATGAGATTGGATTCCTATCCACATCTCACGAAGAATCACACATCCATGGTTTTGTCCAAGCATTGGATGAATCTCTCTCCAGTTTGGGGCTGTCATCATGAATGGAAAGGAACGTATCGTTGGCGCGTTGAATCATCAGGAAGTTGACAGAACTCCAGTTTGGTTCATGAGACAAGCAGGCAGACACTTGCCAGAATACAGGAAGCTTGCAGCAGAACATAACTTCTGGGAGCGATGCATGGACATCGATTTATGCACGACAATCACAATGCAACCAATTCACAGGTACAAGTCGATCGATGCTGCGATTATTTTCAGCGACATCCTCACCCCGCTGCCTGCACTCGGCTACGAAGTTGAATATGGAGGAGGAATTCGAATCGATCCTTTTGACTTCGAAGATGTTGAAGGATGGAGTGATTTTTCGGCTCGAAAACATGCTCCATGGGCTGCTGACGGACTCAAGGCCATCGGCGAAGAAAACACTGATATTGCCCGACTTGGTTTTGTTGGGTGCCCATGGACCACATCGATGTATCTGATGGCAGGCGGCACTGGGGACAAAGAATTTCATGAAACTCGAGCAAAGGTATACTCTGATCCAGATGCATCGATGCGAGTGTTGCTCAAAGTTGCGGAAGCCGTTGGTGACTTGCTTGCAGACCAAGTAAATCACGGAGGAGCCGATGCTGTGCAAATGTTCGATACATGGGCAGGACTGTTGACCGATGAAGATTATTGTCGGTTTGCAAAGCCTGCCACTGAACGGGCGATAGAGGTATTTCGAAACAAAGCAAACCGGCAAGTCCCGTTAATCCATTATGCAAAGGGAAGCTCACACTTGCACCATGAAATTCGCAAACTCGATATTGAAGCAATCTCCTTGGATTGGAGAGATAACCTCAAGCAGAACAGAATTGAGTATGGTTCACAATTTGCATTTCAGGGCAATCTTGACCCATCGAGAATGCACGGAACTCCAGAGGCCGCAGTTAATGCTGCAAAAGTAGTCATGGAGAATGCAGGCAATAAACCAGGCCACATCTTCAATCTAGGACATGGATTTGCACCTGGTGCAAAAATCGAGTGTGTTGAAGCAGTTTTGAGACATGTCACTGGTGAATGAAATGCGCAACAAAATGGTGGAAATGGTTCACGACCTCCAAGATATCATTTGTGAGGCAATCAAAACCATTGATGGGACCATGTATCGAGAAGATGTTTGGACCAGAGAAGAGGGCGGTGGCGGACGCAGTCGTGTCTTTTCTGAGGGAAATGTCTTTGAAAAAGCAGGTGTGAACGTAAGCGTTGTTCACGGTACGCTAAGCCCAGAGGCTGCTGAAAAGATGGGAGGGGGACATCAACTCGAGGGAAAAGATCTCGACTTTTTTGCAACGGGAATCAGTTTGGTTCTTCATCCAATCAACCCGATGGCTCCTACAGTACACGCAAATTATCGATATTTTGAGCGCGGAGCAGGACAAGCCGAAGGAAGTTGGTGGTTTGGTGGAGGAGCTGACCTGACACCATCCTATCTCTTTGAAGAAGACGCAATTCATTTCCATCGAATTCACAAAGAGGTTTGTGACCGCCATGAAATCGCAGATTATAATCGATTCAAATCATGGTGCGATGAGTACTTCCACATCCCACACCGAAACGAAGGTCGTGGAGTTGGAGGCATTTTCTTTGACAACATCCATGGCTCGAGCAAACAAGAGTGTTTTGAATTCGTCAACGATTGTGCACATCGGTTTCTCGATGCTTATCTACCGATATTAGAGCGTCGAAAGGACCTTGCATACACTGTTCAGCAAAAAGAATGGCAACAAATCCGTCGTGGACGATATGTGGAGTTTAATCTCGTGTACGATCGAGGTACAAAATTCGGTTTGACAACAAACGGTCGAATCGAGAGCATCCTTATGTCGCTTCCACTAACTGCACGTTGGGAATATTGTCACGAAGTGCCAATTGGTACTGAAGAAGAAAAACTCCTAACTGTTCTAAAGAATCCAATGGATTGGTTGGGTGCGTGATGCTCTTGCATAGCCAAGATGATTGGATTCAATATGG
>JASLVI010000200.1 GCA_030741455.1 Candidatus Poseidoniaceae archaeon
CATCATGGTTTTGTCCATGTAGAAGAGGTCATTATCCACACCAGCATAACCGACAGAGAGCGAACGCTTGACGATGACAACGGTTCGAGCAGCATCCGCATCGATGATCGGCATTCCTGCAAGTGGCCCCTCTCCACTTCGTGCAGCAGGGTTGGTCGTGTCGTTGGCACCGATGACGAGGGCAACATCGCAATCAGGGAATTCAGAATTGATTTCGTCCATTTCGATGAGTTGCTCATATGGAACGTTTGCTTCTGCAAGCAAGACGTTCATGTGGCCAGGCATTCGACCTGCAACGGGATGGATTGCGTACTTGACATCTGTATCATATTTCTCTGCAATAAGGTCGGCAAATTCCTTGACTTGGTGCTGACATTGTGATACTGCCATTCCATAACCTGGCACAATGATGACCTTTTGAGCACCATCGAGCATCATAGCAACTTCGTCTGGATCTGAACCGACCTTTGTACGAGTAAGCGACTGCTTCTCGCCTGTTCCGCCAAAGGACTTGAACAATACATCAGGAAGTGTACGGTTCATCGCCTTGCACATGATGAATGTGAGGATGAGCCCTGATGCACCGACCAAAGAACCGGCAACGATGAGAACAGAGTTTCCGATGATGAATCCTGTGAAGGCAGCTGCAATTCCAGAGAGTGAGTTGAGAAGGGAGACGACAACTGGCATATCTGCTCCGCCGATTGGAAGGACTAAGACAATACCCAGGAAGGACGAGATGCCAATGATGCCCCATAGATACTCCTCATTGGTTGGTTCACCGATGCTGAGATAGATCAGAACAGCAACGCCGACGACCATTAAGACCTTGACTGGATTCAGCCAGACTGGACCCCATGTTGGTGTTTTGATCCACTTTCCAAAGATGCTAACACCTCCCTTGAGTTTGAACATTGCCAGAATTGAACCCGTGAGGGTCATCCATCCTACGAGTGCAGACAAACCTGCTGCGATCATAATTACGGTTAACTCAAGTTGCTCGATTTGGGTGTGGTCTGAGGTTCCTTCGATAAATCTCCAAATTTCAGAGAGTGCGACGAGCGCAGATGCTGCTCCACCAAAACCATTGAACAAAGCAACGAGTTCTGGCATACCAGTCATCTCGACTCGAATCGCCATCCAAAGTCCAATGAGGGAACCAATAACAAGTCCAGCGCCGATGAGAACCCATTCGACCCCATCGCCAAGCCCCATTTGTAGAATCGTTGTGACAACTGCAACGAGCATTCCGAGGGCACCAAGTTGGTTTCCAAATGGTGCAGTTCGTGGATGTCCAAGTTTCTTCAATCCGAAGATGAACAAAGCAGCGGATAAGAGGTAACCAAGTGAAATCCATTCCTCCATTTCAGGCACCTCCTCGCTTCTTACCAGCAATCATATTGAGCATACGATTGGTAACAAGGAATCCGCCTACAACGTTGATCATGGCGAGTACAACGGCTACAAATGCAAGAATGCCAGAAACAGCAGTAGCACCGCCATCATAGGCTACATTCGCTCCAATCAATGCTCCAATGATCGAAATACCAGAGATAGCATTCGCACCACTCATCAACGGTGTATGTAGTGTCGCTGGAACTTTGGTAATGAGTTCAAAACCAAGGAAAATAGCGAGTACGAACAGCGTAATGTTTCCAATCAAAAATTCTGGGGTCATTCAAGGGCACCTCCCAATCGTGTTTGCTTTGGATGCATTTCTCCATTTTGACAAATGAGAACACCTCCCATACCATTGACATAGAAATCGCTTCCTTCAG
>JASLVI010000201.1 GCA_030741455.1 Candidatus Poseidoniaceae archaeon
AAGGTCTTTGCAAGTCCAGGGAAATCTTCCAACAGCATGTTACCGTTGGAGAGAATTCCGACGGTAACACGTCGTAGATTCTCGTTCTTTCCGATGATGACTTTGCTCACTTCATTCATCAATCCGTTGGAGATATCAGCAACGGTTCGAATCAGATCTTGTGTTCGAGCGTCTCCACCCACATTTCCTTGTGAAAATCCTGCATCCATCATCGTTCACCTTCGTAGTAACAAGACTCAATCGGGATGACATGATACTTGAATGTATGCCGTTGTTACGTCGAACAAGCATCAGCCAACATGACGACGTCCCCAGAAGTGATCGTCCTTACGATGAAGCCGAATAATCTCTTCAAGAATCTCTTTTTCCAACTCGGTCAATTCAACCTTGGCAAGACGTGGAACGTGTGATTCGGGAATGTCAACATAGAATTCGTCCAACTCTTCGATGTGACGCCCAACGGTTGGACCCATCACTGCAACGGCGACTTCCTCACCTTGCTTTGCTTCCTTCAGTTCTTCACTTGCTCGTGAGCGCAGACTTTTGATTTGGCCAACAGGTGTCCCATCAAGTTTCATCAAACGTTGGCCAAGATGAACTCTTCCACCAAGAACACGCATGCCGACGATGGCTGGGCCTTTGTTACGGAAGGTGTGGTTTTCGAGATAGAGAAGTTTACCCGGATAAACCAAGTTTTCACGTGCGGCAGCATCCATCTCTTCCTTGGTTTTCTCTTTCCACTCTTCGAACTGATCGATGATGTGGTAGATGATGTCACCACCAATCCAAGTAACACTGTCATCACCTTGGTTCAGACTTTCTTTGACTTCGTTGTTGGGTTCAATCGAGAAGCCGAGAATGATCTGATTCAAACGATTGTTTGCAGATTCTGCCGTCATCACGTCTCGCTTGTTGACAGGTCCAACGGTTGCTCTTCGGATTGGAACTTCGATTTTCTTTAACTCGAATGCAAGTGCTTCGAGACCGCCGATGGTATCGGCCTTGATGACGACACCCTCTTCATCCAATTCAACGGAAACTTGCGTCTCTTTCTTGGCTTCTTCTCGAGCCTCATCGCTTGCAAGTCGAATTGTTGAACCAGCAAGTGCTTTTTCGAGACCTTGTGCAATAATCTTCACACCTGCAGCCGCATGAATGGTTTCCACCGATTCCCATCGGTCACCTGCATCACGCATTTCAGACATGCCTCGTGCTTTCTTGAGGCCCTTAATTCGAACATCAAATGGCCCATCAGCACTGACGACCGTAATGTGATCTCCTGTATTGAGTGTACCCCGGTGGAGAATAACATCGATGGTTTTGCCCATTCCAATTTCATCTTTCATTTCAAGAATGGTGCCTTCAGCAGGCCCGAGTGTATCTGTCAGTCGATCCTCAAGGAAACGCTCAGCTAATCCTACGGTAACCGTGAGAAGATCCTGCAGGCCTTCGCCTTCCTTGGCTGACATTGGAACAAGCGGGAAGGATTTCCTGAAATCCTTGATTTGATCATATCGTTCTAGGTTGATTCCATGCTCAGAGACTTGACCGAGAAGTTTCCAATATCGGTCTTGGAAGAGGTCGATAACGTCCTTACGCTGTTCTTGCAATGATTCGATGAAGGAACGGTCTCGCTCACATATCCATCCATGAATACGATCGATTTTGTTTCCAGCGATAACGAATGGTGTTTTGGTTTGCTTGAGGATATTGATGGATTCAATGGTTTGCGGTTGCAAGCCTTCCATGATGTC
>JASLVI010000202.1 GCA_030741455.1 Candidatus Poseidoniaceae archaeon
CGACTTGTCAAGACCGAGCCATGAGTAAAGAACGTCCATGTCGAATACGTTAATCAAACCTGTATCGACCATGTTCATATCAAAAAATGCATATTGCCGAATATTTTCAAGCAACTTTACAGAAGGTTCGGTTGCTGTGAAGTGAGCACATGCTTCACCTGCAAGTGCTCCACGCACGAGAAATTCCATCCCGAGGGTTGTCTTCCCTGAACCACAGGTTCCTGAGGCCAAAACAGTCGAACCATAAGGGATTCCACCTCGAAGAATTTCATCGAGACCGTGAATGCCGGTCACACAGCGGTCTCGGGAATATGTCGATGCGGCTTGCACGGCTATCAGTTAGCCCAGTCCACCCGAGTTCATGAAGCATTTGATTGCTCAAAGAACACATCGCCGGGAGTTGCATCTTGTTGAACCGACCATGAGGTCGATGACATTGTGTTGCCTCCGTCCCATACGATGACCTGATTCAAATTCATGAGCAGGCCGGTTTGGCCTCCCCACTCCGCTTTTGAATTGGTCACAGCATTGATTTGACCTGCTCGAGTGAAACGAAGTTCAATGGTACCTGCTCCGTCATCGAGCAAATTCATTGAACCCGTTCCAAGCAATCCATATTGACCGAGATCAAACATTTGCGAGGCATTGCCTTGATCGAGCGATGTAAGAGAACCTGTAAACAAGGCGACAGAATGACCGCTGATGACGCCTTCCTGGAGCAATATTTCGTTTGAAGTTGAACCTGATGAAGTATTGAAGGACCACCCATAGAGGCTTGTTGCAAAGGCATTGTCGTTGTAAACCTCAACCCATTCCGGACCACCACTGATTGGGCGTACCATTACCTCGGTAAGGACAAGATTTTCGTTTGTTCTACCAGCATCGTGCACTTCCAGTGTAATCAGTGCCAGTTCGGTACCCATTCGTACAGTACTGGAGGCTGTTGAAGCCATTCGCGCATTGTTAAGACTCGCACCACCTTCGAATAGTTCGAGTCCAATTCGGGCATCATCATCGGATGATTGAATCGAAATACGGAGATGGGCAGTTAAGTCATCAGACAATCCCAAACCTAGTGAGAAACTGGAGAGCGTGACGTTTGAGAGAGCCGACACTCGTTCAATATCCAACTGATTGTTGAGCATCAGTCCAGTTTGAACACGGCCTTGTTCCAGCATCGAGGCTGGCTGTAAATGCCAATCCATTGTCGAATTCGCATGATCATAGCCTCCATCCCCATCGCTTGGAACAAACCATCCCGAACTGCTTGTTAATCGATCGAGACCAAGGACGACTGCTTGATCGACTTGGTCGATCTCCGTATCATTGGAGCCCATCTCAAGTTGTGCCAAGGACATGAACGCGGTGAGGATCATCAGAAACAACGTGAAGGCGGAAAGAAATTCGATAACGGCAGTCAGCCCACCCTCATCATCACGCATTTGTGACCAATCGCCGCCTCCCATGCGTTGACCACAACATGGGATGTCATGAACGTTGCCGAACAATTTGAGGTTTCTAACCGATTGATTTTCCTATGATTCAAGCGATGAGTCTTTGAATCATCCATGCGACCATTGTATGATGTCAGGAGCGGAGCGCATGGCTATTCCCAAGAAAAAAACGAGTCTTGGGCTGATTTCTTTGATGTTGTTATCGCTGTTCTCAGCACTTCTTGCAGCACCGAGCGCATCGGCTATCGAGCAAATTGACCTCGCCATTCTT
>JASLVI010000203.1 GCA_030741455.1 Candidatus Poseidoniaceae archaeon
CAACACGTCCATGCTTGCTTTGTCGATGGCATCGAGTTTGAGAATCAGTGGTTTCCGCTTCTTCGGAACACGAGCCTTCAGTGCTTTGAGTTCTTGTTGCATACGTGTAATCATCTTGTGTTTTGCAGAAATCGATTTGTCGTATTTGTTGGCTCGCTTCATTTGCTGGATGGCACCAGTCGTAGACTGGATCTTCTTCTCAAGATTGGTAATTCGCTCGTTGAGCGCTTGTTCACTGGCTACTTTTTGGACAATGAATTGACTGTAATTACCTTTCCATGGCCATGCTCGGAGGTTATCCACTTCGACAATCCTGTTACAGACTTGGTCGAGGAAATATCGGTCGTGAGAAACAATCAATTGCGCTCCCTTGAAATCCTTTAGGAAGGCTTCCAACCACTCTGTCGTTTGAATATCAAGGTGGTTCGTCGGTTCGTCAAGGAACATCACATCGATTCCAGAGAGGCCAACAAGTTGGCGGGCAAGAGCGAGTTTTGCTTTCTCCCCGCCAGAAAGTTGTGAAACATGCATGTCCATTGGATGTTTGTCAAGACCAAGTCGTTCGAGAATACCTTTGGCAATTCCAGCAACGTTTCCGCCACCAGAAGAAGCGAGTGTTTGTTGGAGTTCAGAATACCGTTCCATAACTGGCTCCCAATCACCTTCGTAGAATGAAGGGTCGATCATCTTCGCTTCAATTGCGGCAATCTCATCTTCCAACTCTTGGAATTGTCTTCCTTTTCGACCAAGTTCCCCTTCAATGGTTGAATCAGATTCAATATCACGAATTTGTGTCAAGTAAGCAATACGAATTCCTGGCGCAAATTCGATTTCTCCAACGTCTTGCTTTTGGTCGCTAATGGTGTTGAGCAGTGTTGTCTTTCCTGCACCATTGTGGCCCACAATCCCAATACGATCTCCATCGTTCACAATCAGATTAATGTCTTGCAAAACATCGGTAGGTCCGAAACTTCTGTCAACGCCTTCAACGGTTATGAGTTCACGAACCATGGTGGGTCACCAAACCAAGCCCATCGATGGGGCTTCAAAACCCAATCGGTTGAATTGGCTTCACTTGATTGCAGCGATGGATTCCTCGTGACGTGACAAGAGGTTTCGCAACTTGACCTTCATCGACGGTGTCATGAGGTCGTTGTCCGTGGTCCATTCCTCATGATCGAGAATGATGGTAGCAGGAATTTCGTAACCCTTCCATGTTGGTGCTTGCATAGCATTGGCCTTCAATTCGGAAAGCATCCAGTCACGAGTGGATTGGCGAGAACAAATCTCTTCATCGCTTCCTGATGCATCAACGCCAGCAGAACTCAATGCAGTCTTCATGGCCTCAAGGTTCGGGTGAACGATGAGGTAGGTCTTGAGCATGTTTCGTCCATCGAGAGCAGCCTGCTCAACGAGAGGTGAAAGTTTGACGTTCTCTTCGAGTGGAGCGGGTGAAACGTACTTTCCGTTCTCAAGTTTGAATTGGCTCTTGACACGGCCAGTAATCGAGAGGTAACCATCTGCTGAGAGTTTACCGAGGTCACCGGTACGGAAGGTTCCAGGTTCCATGATGACTTCCTTGGTTGCCTCTTCGTTGTTCCAGTATCCGAGCATGAC
>JASLVI010000204.1 GCA_030741455.1 Candidatus Poseidoniaceae archaeon
ATAGCAATATCGCCAGCTTCCAAATCAACACTGTACTCGATATTTCGAGGAACAATCTTACTAATTTCATCTTTGATTTCCTTAAACGTCAATCGCATAATCTCATCTCCAACCACGACAACGCACGCTACGCATATCCATAGGATTGCGGCGATGCCGCGGGAGTAGGATGATGCTCACTTCTTGAGAATGGCATCAATTTCGGATTGTTCAACAGGAACAAATCCATCTTTGGCAGTAATCACTGCGAGATCCATACCGTTTCCTGATGCAGCGTCACGCTGACCAGATGCATTGAGCGCACGTGCTGCCAATCGGACAGCATCATTTCGGCTCATGCCTTCGGAGAATCCATCTTCAAGGACACCATACATGTATGGTGAACCTGAACCAGTTGCACAGTAAACGTCTGGAATCGAACCACCAGCGGAGTCGATGGAGTAGACGTGCGAACCATCGTCATCAACACCAACAATGAGCAATTGAACCCAGTGTGGTCGTCCGGAAAGAATGTTGGCAGTAAAGGTCGCAGCTCCTTTGACGGTCATGTTCTGTCCTCTTCGGAGTTGATAGAGTGATACTTCAGCAGCAAGGGTTCGAGACAAGGATTGTGCGTGACCAACAAGACCCGCTGTGGTAAGAGCAAGGTTGTCACCGATCTTGAACAACTTCTGAACACTCTTGTTTGCAATGAAGTGACCCATTGTTGCTCTGTGGTCTGCGCCAACAACAACGCCACCATTGAATGTAATTCCTACGGTACTGGTTCCAGTCTTCAATACACTGTCTTGCGCTTCCATGTCATCACCAACACGCCACCCCATATGAACCGTGGGGTTAGCAGCCTGCCCTAGTGAAGCCCCCTTATCAACTCGACGATGAAAATCGATGATTTTGGGCCTTCAACAAAGAAAGCCTTCTTGAGCCATCGAGGTTAGGCTAGGACATGGCACGGAAACGCCCCTCTCAACCTGAAAAGGGTCAGTTTTCGCTTGATGATTTCATCAATCAAGAACCTGCAGATGCAGACAGCGTTCCTGAAATGATCGATTTGTCGCCACAACCCGAACCTGAAGAAACGCAGACTGTGGAATCCAAACCGTTGCGAACATTCACAATGCCGAGCAACCAAGAATCGCTCGATCAGGAACCAACAGCACCACCAAGTTCGGGCATCTATCACAACCTCGGCAAGATGTATCCAAATCCACCGATTCCAATGGAGAATTCAGGTATGGTCTTACATCGAGCAACGCTGTACGATCTAACTGGAATCGACACGCTCATGGATTGGGTCTGTGACGGTGATGCAGCCCTTGTTGAGATGGCTCGTTTGATGAATCGAGAACATGAAGTCAAGACTGTCTTGGCTCGCCTCCATCGATTTATAGAAAATGATCTTGGTGGGCAAATCGTTCAAATCACCCAGACTCGAGTCATGCTCCTGCCACCAGGATGTGTTGGAATAAGCGGTCTTGAAGATGAAGCATTCAACGACGAAGCTGGTTGGTCAGGAGGGGTTTGATGGAAGAACAAGTCATCGACATGCCTTGTCCAATGTGTCAGGATGAGGACAATCTTCGGATGATCGCTCACGTTGAT
>JASLVI010000205.1 GCA_030741455.1 Candidatus Poseidoniaceae archaeon
CATGAATGGGGGAGATGAGCAACATACATGCTTAACGACATCTTGCACCAAATGGAGCCGATGGAACGATACAAATACGCTCAACTTCTTGGTCATCTTGCAAGTATTGACAACAACATCTCGAAAGAAGAGTTAGCATTCTTTGAACAACGTTTGGGATCAACGCTCCTTTCACCTGAACGAAAAGAACAATTGCGGAATCAATTGGGTAAGAAATTGAATCTTGAAAAACATCTCTCAACCATGAATCCACGTTCAATCAAACTTGCACTAAGAGACATTTGTCTCATGACAATGGCGGACCGTGAGGTTGAGACTTCTGAGCAAGTCGTTCTCATCAAAGTTGCAAGAGCTGCAGGTTTGACAGAACGTCATGTTGAAGCATTGCTTCAATGGACAATACGCGGATTCCATTGGATGCAAGAAGGCTATAATGCCCTCGATATCTGAGTCCACAATCTTGATTAGAGAATTCGAACCGTTTCCAAGTTCTTTGGAGCATAGGTTCGACATCGATACTTATCACGAAGTTCTTTTCCAAGTTCACTGCACTTGTAGTAGTCACCATGATGGCAAATGATGTTTCGAGGCTTTGGATTCATTGAATCAACAAATGCCAACAATTGTCGACGATCGGAGTGGCCACTAAATCCGTCAATGGTCGCCATTTCACAGCCAACCTTGACGATCTCAGTTCGTCCATTGATTTGCATAGGGACTTCTCCAAACCCTTTCTGAAGACGGCGTCCAAGTGTTCCTTCTGCTTGATAGCCGACGAAACAAAGGGAGTTTCTTTCTTCATGGGCCCAGTTCTGGAAGTAGTTCATGACTGGTCCACCGTTCAACATTCCAGACGTTGCAAGAACAATGCACGGACTTGTGTCCATAACGATGCTTTCTCGGCGCTCAGCACCTTCGACACTGCGGAACCACGGACTTGTGAATGGATTTTCACCATCGTTTTGTTGCAATGATTTTCTGAGAGCAGATGTAAGATAATTTGGATGGCTTGCGTGAATTGCCGTCGCCTCCTGAATCATTCCATCGAGCCAAACTGGAACTGGCTTAACTGCTCCTGAACGGAACAGATCATCGATGGCGATCATGACTTCTTGCGATCGACCAACGGCAAACACAGGACAGATGAGTTTTCCATTTCGTTGAAGTGTTCTGGTCACAATATCTTGCAATTCTTGATTGGCTTCTTCACGGGAAGGTTGGTAATCGCCTGCGGCACCGTAGGTCGATTCAATGACCAAGGTTTCGCATCGTGGGAATCGTGTGTTCGCAGCATCAAACAGCCATGACTTCTCGAACTTTTGGTCGCCTGAGAAAACGATGTTATGCTTACCAT
>JASLVI010000206.1 GCA_030741455.1 Candidatus Poseidoniaceae archaeon
GTTCTTTCCATCACATCGGTGGCTGAAACACTTCGAAAGGCACAAGTTCTGTCCTATCAACGCCTATCTCTAATTCGACTGGAAGGGGCGCATCATCGTAAGGACATTGGACATCGGGCTTTGGGCTCCTAAATTTCGATGACGTCAATCGATTTTCCCTACCTTCTCATCGTCATTGTTAAAAGAGGGTCGAAAGTGGGCAAAACGCTCCAGCCTTGCTGCTGTCGAGCAATCCTCTGAGGGAAAAAAATGGAAAAGGTAGCAAAGACCTCGCAACGTCCCGTTTTTGGTTGGCTTATTGCCCCACTTGCGGTGCTCATTGCAATACTAGCAAACTATGTCGATGGACTCATGTCCATTGATGTCGAATTGAACAGCGATGCGATGACGCCATTCATCGTAACAGGTGTAGCCGGTTTCTTGGCTGTCACACCTCGCATCCTCCGTGAACTAGGAACCCTTCCAGAGTCGATCTCTCAAACACAAATCTCCCTCGCCATGTTTGTTCTCGCTCTCGTCGGTTCAGGCCTCGCAGAGGCACAAACGGAGGATGGGTTCGTTGGATTCACGTTCTTTGTCGTTCTGTTCGGAGGATACCTCCTCGATACTCGAGAACGCTACGAATGGATGACAATGCTCATCTTCACTGGTGTGGGTGTGCATGCGGCTTTCGACATTGCTGCGGCTGCGGCTGTTGATACCTATCTGCCGAGCATGTACGAATTCTCCGAAGGTCAATCCTACGATGTATCCACCTTCCAAGAGACAGCAATTGGATTTGTTTTCTTTACGTGGTTCACGGTCTTCCCAATTCTCGGACTTCTTGTCGGTGTTGCTGGTCGAGGCTTCCTCAGCCCTGCTGGAAGTAAGGGATGGTTCGCTTACAATGACGTCAAAGGCGGATGGAATCGGGAAGCACTCCCATTGCAAATCGCTCTGTTCATCTGGGCAGGGGCACACCTTGCAACCATCTGGCATTTCGATCAAGGCGCTATTGCTGATCGACTTCGACTCGGTGGGCTCGGTGGCGTCGAAGCAAATGGCTTCGTAGGATACTATTCTGCTCTTCTTACAGGTATCATCGCAATCATCGTATCTGGAATGGTTGCTGAGCGCTGGTATACTCGTGCTATCTTCATCGGTTCAATGTGGGCACTTTACATCGTATCATCATTATACGAATCTAACCATTGGTCTAGTGAAAGTCTTGAAGGTACATGGGCTGTTTGGATCTGGTT
>JASLVI010000207.1 GCA_030741455.1 Candidatus Poseidoniaceae archaeon
CCGTACATCAAGAAAATGGGCGATTTTTGCACTTCTTGTAAATTCCATCCGACGAAAACGTGTCCAATATCGCCCATGTATTGGGCTTATTTTGAACGACATAAAGACGAATTTTCTGGAAATCATCGATTAGCGATGACATTGCGAACATTGCAGAAACGATCTGATGAGAAAAAAGCCAATGATTTGAAAACCTTCTTCCACGTGACAAAAACGCTCTCCGAAGGCAAATCTCTACACGCCCAGAAGACACTGTTTTCAAGCAAATAGAAAATCCTCCTCTCATGAAAGATGAAGGTTTAACCTTGATATGCTGAAGTGGAATGTAGATTCATGGAGGACCCAAAGGAGTTGATTCTTCCATCGACTCTCATCGTTCTAGGCCTTTTCGTCTTCATGCTTCCTGGAGAATCTGATGTCGACCAGTTGACGCCGATTCTACCCTACGTTTGTTCTGCCCCATTCATGCTTACAGGTTGTTTCATTCTTTCAAAGCGGGTGGGAGCAGTCGAAGGGTCAAAATTGACCCTTGCAAATAATCTATTTTCAACCGAAGACTATCTCGAATACAAAGAGAAAGAAAAGGCCCGAGACCAACAATCGATTGGATACATGATTATGCTTGGTTCAGCAATCTCGGCAGCATTCATTTTTGGTATCGGTTTGCTTGTCCTTTTTTTCATTGCAGCAATGAGTTTTGGGGCAAGTTCCAGTGATTCCTTTGATGCCGCATTTTCCTTCTTCTGGGGTTTGCTAAAAATCTGTTTCTGGATCTATGTTGGAAGCCATGTGCTCATTGCTCGACCATGGCAATACTTTGGAGAAATGGGAGAAGAAAAACCAGTTGAAGAGAAGCGTTTGGTTCAATGTCCTGCATGTGATGCGACAATGCGCGTACCTGTTGCCTACGAAGGACGAGCAAAGTGTCCAGCCTGTGGGGAGGAGTTCAAAACCTGATTACTTTGGACCAATCATTTCTTCAGGACGAACCCACGCATCAAATTGTTCATTGGTGAGCAGGCCGAGGCCGATAGCACTTTCTCGTAGAGTAAGTCCATTCTCGTGCGCATTCTTTGCAATCTTGGCCGCTTTGTCGTATCCGATATGATTGTTCAATGCAGTTACGAGCATGAGCGAGTT
>JASLVI010000208.1 GCA_030741455.1 Candidatus Poseidoniaceae archaeon
TTCAGGGAATGCATCAAACGGATCCACTACTCCGTCATTATCAGTATCAGGGCAACCGCGAGCTGCAGGTATTGTGGACTTTCCATAAAGTTCGCGACATTGGTCGCCGTTGTTACCTTCAGAATTGTCTCCAAAACCATCGCCATCAAAGTCACTCCATTGCGTAGGGTCGTTAGGGAAGAAATCACCGTTCGGCATTACAGGGCGGTCTCCGTAACCGTCTCCATCAGTGTCAGCCCACTGACTTGAATCATCAGGGAACATGTCTGGATTATTTCCATCAGGGTTGTCTCCGTAGTTATCACTGTCTCTATCTTCCCATTGTGTTCCATCGGTTGGGAATGGATCGCCTGCATTGGACCATCCGTCGCCATCAGCATCAGGGCATCCAACTCTGTCGATAGAAGAAGTCCCATATTCTCCCGGGCACTCATCTGGATCATTTCCGCTTGTGTTATCGCCAAAACCATCGCCATCACTGTCGCGCCACTGGGTTGGGTCATCTGGGAATGCATCAGCATCTCCGGTTGGATGAGCTGGCCAATCCGGAGTCGGATTCGACCATCCATCACCATCATTGTCTTCACAACCAAGGCGGTCTT
>JASLVI010000209.1 GCA_030741455.1 Candidatus Poseidoniaceae archaeon
CGATTCCGATTAATACAGCACCTGATTTATTATCACCTGCCATCGTAAAAAATCCATATATTCCAAAGCCGAAAAAGAGAAGCCCAACTAAAGTACAAAAAAGAGGGAAAAATAAACCATACTCACCAATATAATCCCCCGTAGTTCGAGAGTATACTTTTCGTACAAATCGCCTTTTCTGCATTGGTTTTTCGCTATCATGTAATGAATCAGAAGGGCCAAAAGAAAAATCTCTATCTTGCCATGAATCATTCATTGTAATCCTTGACTCCTATCAGCCCCTTTGTATAATGTTTAGCCCAACACCCTTCCGATACCCACGCGTGAAAGGGGTGTTGAAAGGGTAACCTGATACGCCCTCTGATAATATCCTAATTAGATTAAGAAGGGTTTGCTTTATTTTCTCTCCTGCTATACGAGGAACATGCGAGGCACGCAGACATTCGTAATCCTAATGCTTCTATCGATCTCACTGGCAGGTTGCTTAGAGAATTCATCTTCATCTAATTCAGCCGAATCAACAAATTCAGAAACAGTTTTTTTGGATGTAATCTTAGATTGCACATCCCTCGAAATAGACACACAGACAACAACCCTC
>JASLVI010000020.1 GCA_030741455.1 Candidatus Poseidoniaceae archaeon
CCGAAGCCGATGACGGTTTTCGCACATTTTGTGATGCTATCAGGCATTGGCGGTTTTGGACTTGTAGCGGGTGTGTATCAATTGGCCCAAACACAGCGTGATGTGTTGGTTGCACCTTATGCTGGACTCATGTTTTGTGTAGGCGTTGTCGGACTCATGGTACAAACATGGGAAGATCTCTCCACGCTTGAACAATGGGCAGCGTTCCTGACAATTGTGGTTTTAGGAGGGGGCGAAACCTGGCTTATTTTCCGAGGTTTATTGATTGGAAAACTCCCTCGAGCATGGTCTCAAGCGGGAATGATTGCTCTTCTTCAAGGCCGATTAACTGGAAGGAATGGAGCTATCGAGTGTTTCGAAAAAGGCTGGGATGCGGATGAAGAGCATCTCAATCCAATGGCATATGTCGCACTTCATCGAATTCACCTTTTCTTAGGACAACGTGATGAGGCCGATATGTGGAAAGACAATCTAGATCGTGAGGGAGGCGAAGCCGCCGTAGCCTACGAATACATTCGTGCCATACATGATGCTCTATCGGATTTGGATGCAGAAGCAGCAAATCGTCTGCCAAAATTGGATGAAGAAGAGTGACGGAATTCGACAGTTCCTTTCCATATTCCTCCCGAATCCGCACAAAAACGAGATAATTTAAAGAACATAAAGGTCGATTTATTACTATGAACAAACAGATTCCAGTGAGAATTTTCTTTTGGATGGCAATGGTCTGGGCAGCTGCAAACTTGTTCGCACAAGCCGTCTACATAGGATTCTATGGCGTTCCATTCGACGGACTTGCCATGATCGATTCGCTCGGAAACTGGTATTATCTTCTTGTTGCAATTGAAATCGGCGTATGGGTCTATGTTGCAATCTTCTTCGTTAAACGCCTTCTCTTCAGAGTCAATTCTTCAACGCAAATTCAAGTGAACCATTGAAACTGATATGCTGCATCGATTTCATCCGATGAGATTAAGTGGTGCCACGAAGAACATGCGCTCATGTTCAATCTTGACAGAGAACCATTGTTTTCTGGTCAACCCATGCAATTAGAGGATTTGAACGAGGAAGATGCTGAACGATTGGACATTGATAATTTGAGCATCCTTAGCATTGATCAAGTGCGTGAGTCATTACCCAACGTTGAGCGACAACTGTCAACACTTCAAGCCATTGTTGACGAGGCCCATGATATGACTGAAGAGATCGAAATCCTCCTTGAAACGCTCCCTCCTGAACACCCACATGTCATTGAAATGTCGGAATTACTCGGTGGGCTTGTAGCTCATTGGCAACAAACCATCGCTCGAATTGAGCAACAGGGTGCGCGAGTTGCTGGACTTGATCCTGGCCGAATCGAATGGTATGGGGTGGTCGATAATCATCTTATGTTGTATTCTTGGGCCTGCGGTGAATCAGATATTGAGTGGTATTATGGGCTCGATGAAGGCTTTTCTTCCCGAAAACCACTCATAGAAGCATGACTTCCAACGAATGAAGGGGAGTCTATGGTTCGAATTGATCGAGTGCATACTGGCGGAGGAAACGATGGCGAATCCTCACTTGTTGATGGGAGCCGACGCTCAAAATCAGATGCTCGTTTTTCTGTGGTTGGTGATTGCGACGAACTCAATTCAATCATCGGTTTAGTACGTATGGAATGTTCTCGATTGCCAATGCAACACCGCGATGGAGGGGAGCGCAAAGGGGCAGGAAGAGTTCATTTCATCTGCGATGCTGCCTTATCTCGAATACAACATGAATTATTCGACCTCGGAGCCGAACTTGCATGTCCTCCTGATAAGGTACCTGAGTACATGGCTCTCATCGATGAGGCTCAAGCGGATACATTGGTGTCGGATATGGATGCTTGGCTGAGTCAAGTTGAACCCCTGACATCATTCATACTCCCAGCAGGAGGGCCGCCACAAGCCGTTCTTCATCATGCTCGCACTGTTGCCCGTCGATTGGAACGGGGTGTTGTCCATCTTCGCGAGAATGAAGGCGAGGATTCTGTCCGTCCACTTGTTTTGGTTTACATCAACCGTCTATCCGATTGGTTGTTTGTGCTCAGTCGATGGATTACCGCAGTCCTTGGAGAGGAAGAGATGCTGTGGCTTCCACTTGGCAAAAGAGGCAAAGAAGACGGTATCGCCGCCTCCATTCTTCGCCAGGCAGAACATGATTCAGATTTAGATCATATCTAATTTGAAGCTTTGACTTTCTCCCATGCCTGATGAACAACAGTTCGGGTTTCATCATGCGTTAATTGAGCCAGAGCTTGTTCCCAATCCAACCAGAGATGATCTCGATGTTCATGAGAGAGTGTCACATCGAGCGTTTCCGTTTCCGCCAAGAACCAGAAGACTTCTTTGTCTCGTTTACGACCTTTGTGCCGATAGCTATAGGCTGTGCGTTCAACAAAATCTTCATCAAAAACCAAGTCGGTAATTCCAGTCTCCTCAGCCAGTTCGCGTCGAACAGTAGCGATGTAATCAACATCCGTGGTTTCAACGTGGCCCTTCGGCAAATCCCAATGTCCTTGCGGATATTGAAGCAACAAGACACTATCGATGTTGACCAAGACAACTCCGCATGACGTCTCCATCGCATCCCTCTCCGTTTCTTCCTACAACCAATATGGTTTGATATCTTCGCGCCGTGTTGTTGCTTCAAGAGGTTCAATATACGTCGAATTTTGACGTTGAAACGTGACGGCCAAATCGACCTATCCAGACGTCCATCGAATCATAGCTGATTCGGATCTTGATGGAATGTGTGCTGCCGTCGTTTTGAAGAAAGCATATCCAGACGCAGAGGTTCATTTCGCACATGCAGCCCTGATTCGTTCGGGCATCATCGATGATTTGATCGACGACCGAACGGTGACGGTTGACCTCCCATTCCATCCCAAGAGTGGTTGGTATCTCGATCACCATCTTACCAACAAACCGTCCGATTCTGAGCATGCAGAATTCACATCACGAGGAGGTATTGTCCATTGGGATCATACGCCATCAGCAGCTCGACTAGCGTTTGATATGTTCCGCGAGGAATTTGAATTTCCTCATCTTGAAGCCATCATGCCACTTGTTGATGCTCTTGATTCAGGAGGAATTTCGCTTGAAACATTTCTTGAGGATGGGCCATTGCTTCAACTTTCGAGGACATTAAATTACAATGATGTAGATTACATGCATCATCTCCTTTCTTTATTCCAGAGATGCACATCGATGAACGAAATTTATGCCGATGAAACCATTCAACAACGAATGGCTGAGGCCAGAACATCTCGTGAAGAATTGATGGAACTCGTATCCGAAAGAACGACCATTGTTAACCGACTTGCAATTTGTCGTCTTGAAAATACAGGACATCGTTCAAACGGGTATCTTATCACTGCATTTTCTGGAAAGGATGCGGACGCATGCTGTATTATCCATGGGTATAGTGATGGGGAGGTTGGAAGCAAAACGCGCCCACCACTTTCAGCGAGTTTTTACGCGAATTCATTTTTGCCGGAGGGGCAAGATCGATATGATTTGTCGAGGCTTGCAACAGAGTTTGACCCACATGGAGGAGGCCATGCAAATGCTTGTGGATGTCGAATTCAACCCCCCGGTCTTGAGTCAAATCTATCGAGATGGCTAGCGATGTGGGATGATCGAGAACATTCACTCCGAATGTAATCTTAGATAACTTGGAATGTGTAGATGAGTCCTAAGAAGGCATGAATCATCACCAATGCCATCATCATGTCCGATGCTCGGCCATGCTTTGTTCGTTCAACCGCAAAGGATTCATTCTGTTCAATTTTCTCCGCAGTCTTTCGTCCATACTTGACAACAAGCCACAGCAGAATGAGTCCGATTGGACCGGAAAAGCCGTGAATATTTTGTGGAAGAAGGTTGGATGTCCAATCATCATTGTCGATGATTCCAGATATTGCTCGAGCGATAAATGCGATGGCTGCAAGAGAAATGCCCGCCCAAAGCAACCATTCTCCATGACGTTGGTGTTGCACCAATGCTTTCTTGCGTTCCTCTCCTCGTAAGGCCATGCCTCGTTTCCGCCAACCATACTGACGTATGAGCCAAAAGACGAAGATTGCAGCAAGAACGGGATGAATCAGCATAATGATGGTTCGAACTTGCAAAACACTCCCCCCTGAACAATACGACGAAAGAGAGACTTGAATTACGTTTCTCTTGTGACTTCGTCGGTGAGTTCAAAGGGTGGAGGTCGAGGGAATGGTGGGGGCACTATGCAAGAATCGTATCTCGCAGCCTGTCTTGAAGCAGGTTTCAAGACTGTGAAGAGTCGACGACTCAATGCCGTTGGGCGATGCCCTGAATTTACATTGATGGAGAAACCATGGAAGGAATTGGTGAAATTAGCTCTTCTTGAAACGGAGATACCAGGTCAGGACGAGGATGGAGAAACCATCGCCCCATCGCCACGATTCCGTCGAGGACGACGCCGAGGACGGCAACAATCAACGACACCTTCTCCAGATGACGTCAAAGCAATGGAGGATGAGTCTCCAGCTCTCCGATTTGCACTACTTCTTGTAAACAAATTCCTTCATCCAGATATTTGGTCAGACGATGAGCACGGACCACTCGAAACTGAAATGCGAACAATTTGTCTTGAGCAAGGCGTTCATTCTGTTTGGCATGAAATGGCGAAACGTTGTGATGTTTTTGGTCAGTTTTCTGCTTGCCCGATTTCTGAAGTCAAGACCAAATCATCAAGCAAGAAATTCGATTTGTCTGAAATCACCATCGATCCATTCGATGTTCAATCTTGTCTTGACGTTTTCAAAACCATTCCAGATGGAGAATACACTGCGGAACAACTTGTCGCAATGAAACGCCTGATTAAGCGCCTTTCTTCTGGAAAGTGGCCGAATGTGGAGTCTCTCTTGCTTGAGTTTGATGGTTCACTTTCGCTCGTATCCTTCCTTATCGCACTCAACACAGATTCAACGACTGAAGACATTCTTGAACGACTTCGTAAGGCGAACAAACCACTCGCTGAACGATATGAATTGGTGATGTCTCTTACTCAGAAAGGAATCGAATGGGATGATGCTTATCTTATGCAAAAAGATGATGATTTGGGACGTGCATTACAAAAATTGGTCTGGCTTAACGGGCCCATTGAGCAAATGAATCCCACAACTGAACAGTTGGAGGCTGGATTGGATCTTCTTACAGAAGAACAAGCACCAACCCATCGAGTTGATGTCATTCGTTGGAAAATGCTTCAACGCTATGTTGAAGAAGAACGGGCTGAAGATGCTCTTCAAATCATCAAGTCGATCTCACTTGAACATGATTCGGATGCCTCTGAACTCCTTCCTCTCTTGATTCAACTGAACAATTCGGTGGCATTTGATTGGCTTGAATCAAATTTGAGCAACATTGACGAAGGCGGTTTGGTATCCATCGCTTGTGAAGATGTTATTCCCATAACGCTACGTGCACGATCCCTCATTTTGCTTAGAGAACAGGATGGCGAGGGCTGGCTTGAAGTTCAATCCCTTGCAGTCCATGTTTTTGTTCAAACCCTCAACTTTGATGAACTATCGGCAATCTTACTCGATAATGACATCGCGATTCCATCACATCCTCATGAAACGCTCATGGTTGCACATTTGTTGAGCGCAAACCATGTTGAAGAACATTGGACGAAGGCCCGTGAAGCACGGAAAAAGGCACTACAAGTGATTCAATCAACAGACGTTCCCGAATCAATTGGCGATGATGAGTACAAACTCCTTCTCCTTCTTGAAGGTCGAATTGAAGAATCCGTTGGTAAACTTGAGCTAACAGGATCGCTAACGAAAAATGGAATAAAAGCCATCAATCAAATCGTCAACGCTCTTTCTTCAGGAGGGTCGCACCTCGTCGATGAAAAGCATTTGAACAATCTTATTGAATCATTGGAAGAGGGAGAAATTACGGGCCTTGGAGAGGCACTTCTAAGAACGATTGTATCCAAACTTCGCCTCAATAATGCCCGCTTATCTCTTGAACGTGGAGATGATTCGGGAACTGTCATAGAAACGCTTGAAATTGTCCTCGACCAACCATCAATTCCTTTCCCAATCGTTGATGGTGTACGGGAATTGATGTACGAGTTTGATCTTGGAATCGAAGCGTTGGTCCATTGGTATCAGCACCATCATCAGCGTTCGATTTGGGCCCTTCTTTCACAAGCTTCTCTTGAAGCATCGCAAGGCAAAAATCTCTCAGCAGCTCGATTGTTTAAGCGAGCGGCGGATTCAGAATATTTTGCATATGACGAAGAAATTATGCTGTACAGAAAAGCATTGATTCATTTTGCCTTTGACCAGAGATGGGGTGAAGCAAAACAACTTCTCTCAGAACACCCCAATCTCCGAGCAGCGATAACGAGAAGATTCCAACTGTACCTCGATGTCTCACACAAAGCATCGATTCAAGAGACTGCAAAAGCAACATCGATGTTGAAGAATTTTGTGAAGAAGCAAGAAACCTATGTTGAACAAACCGAAGAAGGTGAGCGCACAAGGGTGAAGACCGTGTACCAAGAAGATGTGCTGGATTTGTTGCACACGTACCCTGATGAACACCCCAAACCACTTCCAAGAGAGCCGTTTACTGGACGACTCCTTGCAGCAACCAATGCTTTACAACGTGATTACAGAACACAAAGTTCGAAGTCCTTTGATCGACGATATCGAGACATCATGTTAATGCGGAATCCAGATCCGATGGAAGTGCATACATTAGCACAGCAAGCGAGCGAAACATCACCTCTCGATGCACTTCGAATTCTTGAACGAGCGCAATTATCCGGTCGTTTTGGTGATCGAAATAAGTCATTCGCGAATTTAGAGAAAATGTTGTTCCATCGCCACCAATCCGAAATTCGGACATCAGACCGACGATATCTGCGCCACCTTCCATTGAAACCTCTTGTCCTGGTCGATACCAACATCGTTATCGATGCACTGTATCAACGAATCCAAGAGAGAATTAACCGTTCGAATCATTTTGAAGATTCAACGAATCAACGTTCGCACTTCGCTGGATATCTCTTGTATCTCGCTTCAAATGGTAAGGTCGATTTGTGGTTGCCGAAGGTTGTACGAAGTGAGGTTGAAAATATTGCTCGTTCAATCAACGATATTCGTTCGAGATTTGAAAATGCCCTCGTTGATAGTGATGTGCTTGAATCAACTATTTCTACAGAGAACATGAAAACGATCGTTGATGAAATCATCTCAGAATTTAGTACATGGAATGGAAACTCTGATGAAATTGAATCTGAGGCGGTTAGTGACGAAATCAAAACTTCAGTGGATGAATTTTTGACCCAGCATGGAGAAATCTATGATGAATTAACAAAGATGCGCCAACACTACGAAGGCAAGAATATTCGAACCGAGATCGATGGAAAGAAAATCTATCCACAAAATCCGGATCGAAAGATTATGCAATATGCAGCAGTTCTTTCGAATCTACCAATCGATAATGTTGGTTCGATCGTTGTTGCAACACATGATGGCGATTTCACCGTCGTTGCACGCGCATTTGAGGAACGGTTTGGATTTGGAATTGCCAAGAACAGTCGAACGCTGAAGCAATGGCTGCGCGAATCTTGAGATTCGTTTCAGATTCTTTCATCATCACATGTGTGCGATGAGTGCTTCTCCAAACGCTGAGCATGAAAGAAGGGTAGCATCGTCCATAAGGCGTTCAAAGTCATACGTAACGGTCTTTGCACTAATGGCACCTTCCATTCCCTTGACGATCAAATCTGCAGCCTCACTCCATCCCATGTGCCGTAGCATCATCTCTGCCGAGAGAATGAGTGAACCAGGGTTGACTTTGTCTTGGCCAGCATATTTTGGTGCAGTTCCGTGCGTTGCCTCGAAGATTGAAATTCCAGTATCGTAGTTGATGTTTGCACCTGGTGCGATACCGATTCCACCGACTTGAGCAGCGAGAGCATCAGAAATGTAGTCGCCATTCAAGTTCATGGTTGCGAGTACACTGTATTCAGCAGGTCGAGTGATAATTTGTTGAAGCATTGCATCCGCAATAACGTCCTTGATGATGATTTCATTACCGGTCTTTGGATTCTTCATTGTGCACCATGGGCCTCCATCCAGTTCCACAGCCCCGAACTCCTCCTTTGCGAGTTGGTAACCCCAGTCGCGGAAGCCACCTTCGGTGAATTTCATGATGTTCCCTTTGTGAACGAGTGTAACACTGTCCTTGTCATTGTCGATGGCATACTGGAAAGCTGCTCGTACGATTCGGTTGGTCCCTTCTTGACTGATTGGTTTGATTCCGATTCCAGATGTATTTGGGAATCGAATCTTGTCGACACCCATTTCATTTGTGAGGAAGTCAATGAGTTTCTTGACGCCATCTGAACCTGCTTCCCATTCGATTCCAGCATAGACGTCTTCGCTGTTCTCTCTGAAGATGATCATGTCTACGTCGCCTGGTGATCTAACGGGTGATGGTGTTCCATCGTACCATCGCACAGGTCGCACACATGCGAACAAATCCAATTTTTGTCGGAGAGCAACATTGAGGGAGCGAATACCTCCTCCAACAGGGGTGGTCAAGGGTCCTTTGATTGAAACAAGACCTGTTCGCATGGCATCCAATGTAGCTTCAGGAAGCCATTCCCCAGTTGCATTGAATGCCTTTTCTCCGGCAAGAACTTCATTCCAAGCGATTTTTTTATCACCATTGTATGCTCTCTGAACAGCAGCATCAACGACTGAAATCATCACAGGGCTGATATCCACGCCAATTCCATCACCTTCGATGTAGTGAATAGTTGGATTGTTTGGGATGTTTAGTTTTCCATTTTGCATCACAATAGGTTCGCCTGTCATATCTCTCAAACTGCTCCACCCATAACCACTTGAAGAACCAACCGATGGAGTCGTTTCTATGAGAGGAAGTGTACATTGGTCCAGCGGAACCAAACTCGACTGCAAAAACGAGCGAGGGCAATCCATTGATGTTGATTGGGAAGAGGGGCCTTCGCCCATGCAAATCTTCTTGCAAATGATTGGTGCTTGCTCGATTGTCGATGTTGTCGTTGGTTTGAAAAATAGAGATTTTGGAAATGTCTGGGTTGATCTTGATGGAGATCGACGGGAGGAATATCCTCGTTCATTCACCAATGTGAAGATGACCTACCACGTTGAAGGAGATGTACCAGAAAAGTTGGTTCGTCGAACCATCGAGAAGTCCCATGAGAAGTACTGCTCCGTATCAAACTCATTAAGCAAGGATATTGAAATCACGTGGGATTTGATGCTTCACGAAAAGTAAGTGCTTGATCGAAGTGATTGAATCGCTTCTTTGAACGCATTCTCAAGGAGATCGTACAGAGGTTTCCACTTTGAGGGGATGTTCTTTTCTTCAATAAGATCGAACTGACCCGCATTATGATTTACTCGAATGCATGGTCGGATTTGTTGGTTGTCTTGAAGTTCGACAAGAAGTGATAATCGATATTCATCATCGATGTGAGTAACTCTTGCAGAATTCATGTCAACGTTTTGCACGCTTTCTAACAACGTATTGTTATCGTGGTTGGAATGTTGACGAATGGTATGCTGAGCGAGAACTTGTAGCAGTTCTGCGACGAGCTGAGGATCGACCTCTGAAGGTTCTATTTCTTCGCCCAATAGAATGCTTTGCAATGGGTTTGGTGCGACTTGTTCATTTGCTTGGCTCCCGCCGAGTTCAGCGAAAATATCGATATCGTCCGCATCAAATTCTTGTGTAATGACCTGTTCAAATTCCATGTTATCAATTAACACTTTGACACGGTTCCCTTTTGAAGTATTGTTCAAATTGCTGCAACATGAAGGTTCAAATGGAGGCAATTCTTGGTAAAACTGAGGGATAACGTTGCGAGCAATGTTGGCGTTAGTTATCCTCGCTCTTCTCCTTCCAATTGGGACCTCTGCTCCTAGTGGTATTGGGACATCAGCAGACGATGGTTGTCTTTGTCATGGAGAAAAGAATTCAGACACCTCAATTCTTGTGACAGGTCTCCCTGAGTTCTTTGAGTCCAATACAACCTACAATTTCTCTGTAGAAGTGACTTCAGAAAACATTCCGATGGATAGCGGAAAACCTGCAGGAGGGTTTCGAATTTTGATCTCGAATGGAATGGTTACCTTCAACGATGAAGAGGGATTGATACAGAAAAAGGATGGTGGGTGGACGCATACAGCAGCGGGAAATACGTTGCGAATGTGGAATTTTTCGTTCACCAGTCCAATGGATAACAGTACATATGTGGATTTCACAATTCATGTGAATGCAGTTAATGGAAATCAGGCAAGTTCTGGGGACGAATGGAATGGCCTCACCATTCGTCTTCCAGGGACTCAGTATGATGGAGAAATGCTTTCCAATCAAGCAAAACATTTCGCCCCAACGGATTATGTTGTAGGTATTGTTTCATTGCTCGCTCTGGTCAGTATCATGGCCATCACATTACGTGATTAATCAATTCACAAACTCGATTGTGCTGCTTCGAAGGGCCTTGAGTTGTCGTCGCTCTGAAGAACCATGAATTTGTTCGCTTTTCACACCCGTAAGGACAAGCATGACACGAATTTCATCATCGAGTTCTTCATCGACAGCAGTGCCCCAGATAATCTTGGCATGGGGTGAGATTCGTTCGGTAATGATTTGAGCACAGCGTTCGGCTTCACCGAGTGTGAGATTGTTTCCGCCAACAACGTTGATCAAGGCTCCACGAGCATCACTGAAGTCGAGATCGAGCAGAGGAGAATGCAATGCTTCGAGGGTTGCTTCCTCGGCCCGGCCAGGCCCAGACCCAGCACCGAGCCCAATCATCGCAACGCCAGCACCAGAGTGAATAACAGCCTTCAAATCTTCAAAGTCAAGATTGACCATTCCATCTCGAGTCAAGAGTTCAGTAACGCCAATAATCGAACGGACAAGTAATTCATCGCCTACGCGGAATGCGCTTGCAAGAGGAAGATCTTTCACACCCTCTATCTCGAGCAAACGCTCGTTTGGAATAACAAGAATGGTATCACAGTATTCTCTCAAACGTTCAAGACCCCATTCAGCGTTTTCACGTCGAGTTGCACCCTCAGACTGGAATGGATAGGTGACGACTGCGATGGTCATAGCCCCTTGCTCTTTTGCAAGACGGGCGATATGTCCAGCAGCACCTGTACCTGAACCGCCGCCCATACCTGCTGCAATAATTGCAAGTTGCGTGTCCGTTGTTATGCCACGTAGTGCCATTTCCGATTCCAATGCAGCAGCTTCTCCCTTGGTTGGATCTCCTCCTGCTCCTCGGCCACGTGCTGTACGCCCAATCAGGACTTTGTGTTCAAGCGGGGACATAAGGAGTGCTTGCGCATCGGTGTTGATCGCGTAACCCGTTACAAAGGAATTCTCGAACAGTCCTTCAGCATCAAGACGGCCAACTGCATTGCACCCTGCGCCTCCTACTCCGTAAACACGGATTCGAGGTTGGAGTGATTCCAAAAGTGTGCGTAATTCTTCATCGGTCCCCTGTCCACTTGGTTGTGGTTCGAGTTGAGGTATAACTTCATCATCGGAGAGTTCCAAAACACGTTCGATCAAATGGCGCATGGCCTTATTCGGCTCCAACCTAACTTGAATGTATTGCAACAATCATGCTTCATGGAAGCGGTTTTTGATGTAACGAATCAATCGCGGAGTCCTTCTTGTGTGACTTGGTAAACGCACTCACCATCAGGTAAGTTCGGAGAGTCAACAAGTCGTGCAATGCGTCGTCCGCCCTTCGCTTTACGAAGGTAAAGTCGGAAGGTAGATGCGTGAGCTAAGACGTGACCACCAATTGGCTTGGTAGGGTCGCCCCACATTGCATCTGGCTTGGAGTGCACTTGGTTGGTGACCAATACAAGTGCATTGTTGACATCAGCAAGTTGCTTGAGATCCTGGAGATGGCGGTTGAGTTTTTGCTGACGGTTTGCCAACATTCCTCTTCCAATAAATTCTGCACGGAAATGACTCGTCAATGAATCGACAATAATCATCTTGACATTGAGGCCCTTGCTCATTCGTTTAATTTCCTCAGCGAGCAGCATTTGGTGTGCAGAGTTGTATGCGCGAGCGACGTGGATTCGACTCAAGACTGCGTCTGGATCGAGGCCGTGTCCGCGTGCCATCTGTGTAATTCGCTCAGGTCTGAAGGTGTCCTCTGTGTCGATGTAAAACACATCGCCATCAAATCCACCGTCTTCGATTGGCATGGTGCAGTTGACTGCAAGTTGATGCCCAATCTGAGTTTTACCAGATCCAAATGCGCCGTAAACTTCGACAAGTGCTTGGGTTTCAAAACCGCCTCCGAGAAGGTCGTCAATCGATTGAACCTTTGAGGAGAGTTTCTGAACTTCTCTACGTCGATCCAGAAGTGCTACACCGGATACGAATCCACCGATGTTTGCCATTTTCTTTGCAGCGTTGATGATTTTACCAGCCACTGCTTCACCAAGTTCTGCTTGTTCTGCGAGGTCGGCGGGCGACATGACTGCGAGAGCGAGGAGTTCATCGAAACCAGCTTCACGTAGTTTTTCAGCAGTTGCGGGACCAACACCTGGAAGGTCCTCGATTTTAACCTCAGGTACTTCCTCCTCTGCGACGTCCATTGGTATCACTTCATCCTCAGTCGGGACTTCATTCTTCTTACTTGTTGTCTTCTTCTTTGTTTTCGTGCTCATTGTATCACTCAAGCCAATCCAATGGCTGAGGGTATATCAAGCGATGAACGGGAGTACAATCCGAGAAAATCTAAAGTTTGAACGCAATGTTTGCGACGGTGAACGATTTTCACTTTTCATTCACTTTCAGAACTGTCGTCTTCAGTTTCATCATTTGATTCAAAGGGATTAGGCATAGATTCTTCTTGCTCATAGAGGATATCTACAACATGATTGATGTTTACTCGATCGTTTCCTTGATCGATGCTAACAGCCAAATCATGGATGCCCTGTTCGGGAAAATTAAGATTGAAATCCCATGTTCCTGATTGGCCATCTGGAATTTGTTGCGTATTGGTGCCTTTGCTGTTTGAATCTGGATCTGTGAGTTCCCATGTAACTGTAACCGGGCTTCCGGGTGTACTGAATATACTAGGGTTTTCAACGACGGATTCAAGGAGGATCTGTTTCGGATTTGCTTCTTCGTTGCCAGGGGTTGTGTTAATTTCCATTGTATCGGGATCTGCTGAATTTGCTTCACTCCATTCGATAGAATGTTCAACCCGAAGAGTCACTGTTTGGTTTACAGTATTGTCATTGATATCGGTCGCCCCCAGTACAGCAGTATACAAGCCGTGAATCTGATATTCAACATCGATGTTTGCTGATTCTGATGCATCAATGGTGATGACTGGCCTCCCATCCCCTGGATCGAGAGAAAAGGTTTCCAATCCATAATCAGAGGTTGTGTATGCGTAATCAAAACTGAAGGTCACTCCAGTAAACGAAATTTGTGAACCACCGATGAACGATTGCTGCATTGTGCCATTGGTCGTATCAAAATGAACTACGAGGTCGATGAGCAGCGCATCGTCGGAATCGTCATTTCCGAAGCAGCCTGCAAGCATAGAACACATGAGAACGGTCGACAAAAAGAGAACACCTGCTCGTCCGCCCATGTTTGTGGTTAGACGTCATCCTTGAAGAAGACAGTGCCGAAAGAAGATGAAAAAATACCACATCGGTGGTTTCAAAGGGAAGGACTGTGGCGTTTGGCTTAGCGAGGTGGGGTAGTCTGGATATCCCGTCGGGCTCATAACCCGGAGATCGATGGTTCAAATCCATCCCTCGCTACCAGTTACGAATACTGATAATAGTCGTGTTTTGGTTGTAAAGAATCCATGGCAGTCTGTAAGCGCTTATTTGCAGCTTGCACGCCGTTTGCGATTTCATCGCATTCTCTTCGGATTCGATCTGCTTGTTCTTGGCAAGATGGATGCTGACGTTGACAGGTTTCAAGGACGGCCAAAATCGGGTCGATTTGACTTCCTGGGGCATGTTGCGGGCGAAGATAGTAGGCCCCGTTTTCTAATATGACAGGGCCTGCAGACTTGATTGCAGATGCGAGCAACGCAGCATGTTTTGTCTTCGCCCCATCAACCTGACATAGAGCGATGAGTGCAGCAACATTTCCGGGCGTATCCTTGTTTGCCTTGATGAAAAATTTCCGGGCTTTGCTGTTTTTTCCAGCCTCCATATACACATGGCCGATGGTCCGATAATCTTGTTCCATTGGCGTGAGTTTTGCTAGAAGCTCAGGCGCATTTTGGAGCAGTATTTTTTCCAATTTCTTCCGTTCTCGAAGAAGAACTGATATTGCTTGTATTGCTAACTTGTGCTTGTCTCGAATCGAAAGAACTTGTGCAAGGATTCGAACACCTTTGACCAGGAGGGTTTGTGTGGCTCCATCTCGTTGTTTATTGGATAACAACATCGATGTGAACTCAGTCGCCATAACCTCGACCATTTCATAGCGCCCCTCCTCAAAATAGCGAAGCATTTGCGCAAGTGTTTGATTCGGATCGGACATTCCAAACATAACTTCGCCTCATTGTCCCTCATTGGCTGCTGTAAGTGTTGTTGTATCCACTACGCCATCGATGATTCTGATTTTTGCTAAGATAAGTCTTGATAATTTGGAAAAATCTTCTACGCTTACTTTGCAATAAGCGTCATATTCTCCAAACAAAACCATTGCTTCTGAAACTTCAGGCATGCCCTTCAACGTCATGACCACATCTTGTTCTCGCCCCGGTTCCGTTGAAAGGAGGACAAGTGCAATTGCGGGCATGTTGTATGATTAACAACCTCATGTTTAATTCTTCACGTCTTTTGGTTCAATCGAAGTGGCATGTGTCCGAGAGTCGTAGCATTGACAGGGTCTCCTGGAACAGGGAAGTCAACACTGGCTGAGACATTGAAGCAACATGGCGTGAAGATCGTCCGCGTGGAGGATATCGCCAAAGAGGTCGACGCTCTTTCAATAGAATCTGAGGCGAACATTATCGAGACCTCAAAACTTTCACAGTGGAGTTGGTCTGGTGATGAAATCTGTATCATTGATGGGCATCTTTCACATTATTGTCCAATCGATGCCGTCATCATTCTTCGCTGTGCACCGAATGTTTTGCGTCAACGACTTGAACAACGTGGAGGTTATAGTTCTAAAAAGATTGAATCGAATGTTGAATGGGAGCTCATTGCAGGCACATGGTCCGATTTAGTAAATCTCCATCCACAAATAAACGTCCTTGAAATCGATACGACGAATGAATCCATTGATGTTGAGTGCGTTTTGCGCTTTCTTTCCAGTGGACATAACAGTGAATCGGTTCAGGATGCGATTCACCATGCACAAGACTGGATAAGCACCGAAGATGTTGCCGAAAGCATATGACCCTTCTTCCCTTCGTTGATGTGATACAGATGGCGCTTGAACAACTTAGGAAACGGTGGGAATCCATCGCTTCGCCACTTGTTTCTGGCTTGGGCCGTACCAATCCAGCAGTGCTTACTTGGCTTGCTCTACCGATTGGTGTTGCAGCAAGCTTCCTTGCGTTCACGGCACCGAAAAGCGATACTGGAGCATTAATGCTCATCGGCGCTGCTTTGCTCATCACATTCTCGATGATTCTCGATGGCCTCGATGGACAACTTGCCCGACAAACTGGGCAAGTCACACGCTGGGGAGACTACCTTGACCACACGCTCGATCGACTTCTCGATGCAATGTGGGTCATTGCCATTGCATCAAGTCCAGCATGGGTCGATGACCCGGTCCTTGGTTGGGCTGCGGCTTGGTTCACACTCCTTGGCTCTTACATGGGCACACAGGCGCAAGCGGTTAGTGGGGGGCGAAACTATCGCGGATTTTCACGAGCAGACCGTACCATCTTGACGATTGCAGCGCTTGCTTTGACAGGAATTTTCTGGTTGATTGGGGTTCAAGATTACTCTTCTGCGCCACTTCCCTTCGATCATCTCGAAATGAACCCGCTTTCGGTCATCGTCATCGTCTCTGGGCTCGGGGGAATTTACACATTCTTCGTTCGCTATTCGCAAGCAAGGAAGGAAATCATCGCTTTAGATCAAGAGCAACCGCTTGCCCAACCAAACCAAGACGA
>JASLVI010000210.1 GCA_030741455.1 Candidatus Poseidoniaceae archaeon
AGTTGGACTGTTGACTCCAACCTGATGATCAAGAACCTCAGCCATATAGAGAATCTAAAGTCAAAGGTTCTTAATGTATACGTCATGATATGTTCAACAATTGGAAAACCAAAAATGCGATTCAGTCAATTTTGTTTCTTGACGTGTGCAATTCTGTAAAAATAGGATCAGCCTAGGGTCGTGAGATTTTCGAGGGTGGTGGACGCTGGGGGATTTGAACCCCCGGCCTTCTGGTTGCAAACCAGACGCTCTTCCAACTGAGCTAAGCGCCCTTGTAATCCGAGCGGTGAGCCACTCCCTTTTGAGCCTTCACCTGTGCAGGACAGCGAATCAAACGCAGTCAATGGTCGCATCACGGTCTGGACCCACACCCACGCTGGTGCAGGGCACACCCACCAAGGCTTCGAGTTTGGCGATGTACTGTTGAGCGGCTGCAGGCAGGACAGAGATTCCTTTGCCTGATTCGTTGGCATGAACCGCCATCGCCAACCATTCCGAAAGGGGGAGTTCGGGGAAACCTGGCATGGTGATGTAGACCGGCTTGCAGCGGGCCAACGCAGAAGCGGTGGACGGCATTTCGGTG
>JASLVI010000211.1 GCA_030741455.1 Candidatus Poseidoniaceae archaeon
ATTGAAGTGTCGACTGCTCCAAATTCGATAATTGGATCAGAGAAGATGTCTTGGACGCGAGGTGTGATTGAACCAGCCTCGTATTCGCTGCGGACAAGATATCCACAGATGCTGCGAACGATTCCAACATCGATTCCATGGTCGGCAATGAGTTGCCGACGTACAACGTCTCCGCGTACATCGCGCATCCCTTCTGTTTGCAACGGCGTGACTTCGATTCGCACATCGTGAACTGCCATGGCTTCCGACCCAAACAGAGTTCATCACATACGCTCTTTGAACACTACGGCGGGCTTCACTGGGAAGAAAGGAGTGATTTGAGGAAATTTCCAGTAAAACTGTTCTCTTCTTCTGCGACTTCTTCGGGCGTTCCAGCAGTCACGATTTGGCCCCCTCGATCGCCTCCTTCAGGACCTAAATCGATGACATGATCGCTGCACTTGACAACATCAAGATGGTGTTCAATAACGATTACAGTGTGACCTTTAGAACGTAATTCAAGAAGAACATCGATGAGCATTTGAACATCGCTAAATGCTAATCCAGTGGTTGGTTCATCCAGTATATACACTGTATGTTTG
>JASLVI010000212.1 GCA_030741455.1 Candidatus Poseidoniaceae archaeon
TGGGATGCTTGGAAGTTTGTGCTTCCTGCGTAAACAGCAATAACTTGCCATTCTCCAGTACACTCCTCTCCATCACATATTCGGCCATCGAAATTCCATTCGAAACGAGCAATTCCTTGTTCGTTCGTGATCGAATTGTTTGTTCCACCAGGCATTGTCACCCAAGCCCCAGTTTCATCTCGATATTGGCGTATGAATTGTATTTCTTCATTCTCAATCGAGACGTCAATTCTGTCGCGTAGAAGAGCAACTTCTCCAATAATTGGGGTGTTTTCAGGAACACCTGCTTCGCCGCCTCTGTACCAAGTGGTTTCGACTTGCATGTCAACACGAGATCGTACCAAAACATCGAGTTCTGCGAATGAACCATTGAGAACATTCTCAACGTCCTTATCACAACCTCCTGGGATGTTGAAGTCTGGTTCGAAGGCAACTCGCAGAGTTCTGAATCCTTCCTTCTTGCCACCAGTTAATTCCACACCGCGCAGTGTTGGGTTTTGGAGAGGATCTCCACTAAACCATTCTG
>JASLVI010000213.1 GCA_030741455.1 Candidatus Poseidoniaceae archaeon
CACCTGCGCCATCCTTGAGAACGGCGACCTGAAGTGCTGGGGAGAGGACGTCTACGGGCAGTTGGGCGATGGTGGAAGCACCAACACGAACCTCAACACGCCTTCATCCACAGCGATTGACCTCGGCACGGGCCGAACGGCCGTTGCGGTGACTGCTGGAGGTCACCACACCTGCGCTATCCTCGACAACGGCGATGCGAAGTGTTGGGGAGCATACACTCACGGACAGTTGGGCGATGGAAGCAACGCGCACACCAACGCACCTTCGTCCACAGCGATTGACCTCGGCACAGGCCGAACGGCCGTTGCGGTGTCTGCTGCATTTTCCCACACCTGCGCCACCCTTGACAACGGTGTCTTGAAGTGCTGGGGACAGGACTACCACGGACAGTTGGGCGATGGTGGAAGCAACACCAACCAAGGTTCACCCGTTGCAGTCTCCGGCAGCAATACCTGGAATTCCTCGACCGGAGCGAGCAGCGGCTCAGGCCGCGGCTCAGGCAGCGGCTCAGGCGGCGGC
>JASLVI010000214.1 GCA_030741455.1 Candidatus Poseidoniaceae archaeon
AACCTTGTCATTCCCAAACGATCATCACTAGGTTCTAACCAAATCAAAGATATGCGTTGCTGCAACCATTTTGAGAAAATATTTTCAGGCACCTGGGGAAGAAGTTCAGCCAGTACTTCCTCCACGTCCATGTAGGTCCCAGGAGCAACTAATTGAGAAGCCTTATGATGCAAGCGCAGGTGGGCAGGCTGCCTTAGGCAATACGTTGGGCGCTTAGATCAGTTGGAAGATCGCTTGAGTGGCACTCAAGAGGCCGGGGGTTCAAATCCCCCAGCGTCCACCATGCTCAGATAGTCTATGACCTCGTTGTAGAAAGAGTTGCCAAATTCTGTTCTTAACTGAGTTATTGTAACTATTCCGGCTCAATCTTTAATTGCTAAATCCATAAGTAGATTCTATGCAAGTGACGCTACGAGACAGATGGCTTATCGGAACTGGTCTCGCTTGTTTACTTCTCAACGTGACATTGTTACCAATTGTATTCACGGGTGCTGTAGAAGGAGCTG
>JASLVI010000215.1 GCA_030741455.1 Candidatus Poseidoniaceae archaeon
GGTCTGTAGATTAAAGTGCTTTAAAATTATTAACTATCAAAGTTGGAGGTCTGAAGAAAAAGTCTGCCTTCCAGCCCCGGCCACACTCGAACCGATCCGCCTGCGTTGGAGAACAACCGGGGTCAAATCAATCTCAAAGTTTGATGGCTGGTAACTTTGCAGCCCTTTGACCTACAGACCCCAAATTTTCAGCATTAAAAGATCTAAATCTTTTAAAAAAGTACATCAAAAATCAAGAGACTAGCAGCATTTTAAAGGTGTTTTTTGCCTTCTCAAAGTGACCTCATTTTCATAGGGAATTTAGTAACCGTCCCGGTATGGTCGTTAGGCACTGTATATCTGTTACATGGAGCTTCAATCCATTCCCCATTGCTTTCAACAACAGCGCAATTTCCTCTTCTCTCCATATCTTTATACGTTCTCCATTATGACAATTGCTCCATTCAATAGGTACAGTGCTCATCACTTCTGTTTTGACAAGACCCTCTGTATGATATGAAATAGG
>JASLVI010000216.1 GCA_030741455.1 Candidatus Poseidoniaceae archaeon
AAAAGTTTTGATTCCTTTTGAAGCCAATAAAGTACATGAGTTTGCTGCAAGAGTAATACTTTTAAGCAAGTTATATGCAATGACAGGCAACATAACATTCAATTGAAAGTTTCCAGCTTGATTGGCATAAGAAACTGTCAAATCATTTCCTAATATATCAGCCGAAGCCATCATGACTGATTCACTTATGACAGGATTAACCTTTCCAGGCATGATGCTACTTCCTGGCTGAAGAGCCTGAAGTTCAATTTCACCTAAACCAGTCAGTGGACCACTATTCATCCATCGCAAGTCATTTGAAATTTTTAAAAGCACTAATGCCAAGTTCTTTACTGCACTAGACATATTTGTAGCAGCATCTTGACTGCTAAGAGATTTAAAATAATTTCTTGATGACTTAAATTTTATCTTTGTTAGTTTTGAAACCTCAGCAGCAAAAATATTTCCAAAATTCTTAGGTGCATTAATTCCAGTTCCTATTGCTGTGCCCCCTTGAGGCAAT
>JASLVI010000217.1 GCA_030741455.1 Candidatus Poseidoniaceae archaeon
AAACCATCGAATGAGGAAGCAGCGCCTTCAGCAGGGAATTCTCCACTTACAGCGGCGAGTGATGCTTCAACACCACCAGTTGTCAGACCATCGACAGCAACGGTATCGCTACCGGAGCTAGACAGGTTGGTGACGTTGATGGCTGTGCGATAGACAACAGCGCCAGCAGGAATAGCCAGGGGCTTATCCAGACGGGGCTTGTCATCTTGACGCAGGTCAGGTGACTGAACTTTTAGACTAATAAACAAAGTTTAATTAACTCTAAGGGTGTCTTGCATTTTTTGCATGATACCTTTTGTGTAAAATATAAACGGGTTTAGCTCAGTTGGTAGAGCACTGGTCTCCAAAACCAGGTGTCGGGAGTTCGAGTCTCTCATCGCCCACAAAAGAAAAAGCCCCGCTTCAGGTGCTTTTTTCTTGAACCGTTTTTGGCATCAACGCCGCTGCCGTGTTATAGTCAGGGCCCCGTGGAAATTCTCACCATCGGATCGGCGCAGGATGT